>QBMN01000130.1:0-206 GCA_003241845.1 Shackletoniella antarctica
CCCTATCGGGCTACCCGGCCCCAATTTTGAGCTACAAAGCGGCCCGCCAGCGCCGGGTCAAGCAGCTCGAAGCCCAGCGGGGCCAGTTTCTCAACACCAGCAACCTGGTGCCATTTTTAGCCACCATGCCCGAGAATGTCATCCCCTTTGGCAGCGACCTCTACGGCGGCGAGGTGGCCTGGGCCGCAGCGGCGGTTGGCGAACTC
>QBMN01000130.1:216-14118 GCA_003241845.1 Shackletoniella antarctica
GGCGAACTCTTCCCCGCCGGGCTGGCGCTGGCCGACCTTGACCCAGAAGCAGCGGCGGCCCTGCGCACCTGGTTTGTCGCCCACGTCAATATCTTGCCGCCCAAGGCCCGCCAGCAAAAACCCAAGCCCCCGAAAACTGACCCCAACCTGCGGCAGCTAAGTCTGCTGGGGGATCTGGAGTGAGGTCAATTGGGGATTGAGAATTTTGGATGGGTACGTCTGGGTAGACCAGTCAATTGCCTATTGGGTATCGAGCTTGCCGCCGACAAAGGGGGTGTTCCACTGGGTCCAGTTTTCTTTGTTGAAGGGCGATCGCCAGCGCTGAATCAAGTCTTGCTCTAGGGCCTGGCGGGCCTTGCGATCGCAGTCTGCATAGGGCCAAAAGCCAATATTTACCGCCACGGTCAGCTCGTGGGTGCGGTGGGCCTCAATATAGCTAAGAATGTAGCGCTTGCAGTCGTGGACGCCCTTCCACCGCTGGTTTGACTTGACGGTTTCGCCCACGTAGAGCAGCAGGTCGGCCCCGTGGTCGACCACGAAGTAGAGGGCGGGCACGCCCGACTCCTGAAACTGGCCGCGCCAAAATTCTGCATTCTGAGGCGAGAGCATGAAGGGGTCTAGCGTATCGGCGGGGGACGATGCTGCCAGGCCAAACAGAGACCCCTGCTCCACCGGGGGGGCAGCGCGCACCGTGGCCTGAAACTGAGCCACCCGTCGCTTCCAGCAATGAAGCTCGTCGGCGCGCATCGCCGACCCCGCCGGACGGTTGTAGGCCCACGACAGATCTGCCGCCCGCAGGTCGGCATCGTTGAGCAGCGAGGGTTGATAGTCGGCGGCCATAGAGCTATCCCTAGCGGTCACTGCCCCTTATCATAGGTGATACTCCCCATATGTAGAGACTAATCAATTTTAGATTTCGGCTTTTGGACGGTGGTCTCTGGCGAAGGTTGAGGGCATAGTTTGGCCCCCTTGACAGGGCTGGCATTGCCCGTCCTACCGCAGCGCAGAGGCTAAAACTCGATCCCCGGCTGGGCTTTCACCCCCTGCTCACGGAATGGATGCTTCACCAGGGTCATCTCGGTAACCAGGTCGGCCCGCTCAATCAGCGCCGGGGGAGCGCCACGCCCGGTGAGAATCACGTGGGTCATTTCCGGCTTTTCGGCCAGCCCCGCCAGCACCTGCTCGACGGTGAGAAAGCCGTGCTTGAGGGCGATATTCACCTCGTCGAGCAGAATGGTTTTGTACTCGGGGTTGCGAATGTAGCTGAGGGCGGTTTCCCAGGCGGCTTGGGCGGTCTGGGTGTCGCGATCGCGATCCTGAGTGTCCCAGGTAAAGCCTTCCCCCATGGCGTGGAAGCTGAGCTGATCGCCAAACCGCTCCATCACCGCTTTCTCCGCCGGCTCCCAAGCCCCTTTGATAAACTGCACAATAGCGACCTTGTAACCGTGGCCGATGGATCGCAGCACCATACCCAGGGCGGCGGTGGTCTTGCCCTTGCCGTTGCCGGTGTTGACAATCACCAGACCCCTTTCGACGTTGCGATCGGCGATGCGCTGTTGCTGCACTTCCTGTCGGCGCTGCATCTTGCGGCGATACTGTTCTTCAGAAAGACTGGCCCCCTCGGCCTCTTGGTTGAGGGCGGTGGCCGCAGCATCGAGGCGATCGGTGGGTTGAGTCATAGGGCGGCAGTTTTGTAGACAGTTTTGTAGAAAGGGCAAAGGCGCGGCCCGTCTAAGGTTTAGGTGGTGGGCGATCGCTGCTCTGCCTATCCTAAAGGTTTAACGCGACCTCTAGGCGCAAAACCAGGGCACCGTCTCAACACCTCCAACAGATGCTAAAATAGTTCAGCCTAAGGGCATGTAGCTCAGTGGATAGAGCACTAGATTCCGGTTCTAGCGGTCGCAGGTTCGAATCCTGCCATGCTCGTTGCAGTAAATCTCATCTTTCAGGGCTAAACTTGTATATCTCTGTACGTTCCAGAATTATTTGTCATCGATCCGAAATTGATGTCACTTTTCCAGAATCAGTGTCGTTCTGTCTATCTACCTGCCTAGTTGAACATGGCGGGATTCATTTCAATCCATGCTCTTGCATATTAGTTGAAATGAACTAATATAATTTTCTCAAGCTTCATGGGCAGTAAAAGCCCGTTGAGACATCCAGAAAGGAGGCGTCGTCCAGTTCCAGGATGCTTCAACCCTCATGTCATGGGCAGTGAAAGCCCATTGCAATAGAGCGAGATGCATAACGTCTCACCCTATTACAGGTCTCAATCCTCATGGGCGAGAAAGAAAGCCCATTGCGACAGCGCTTATTCAAATCAATAAATTCATAGGCAATACAGTCCTCTCGATCACGAACCCTTTGCCTTTGACCTCTTGCCATCATCCAACTCAGGACTAAGAACACACGATTAGCTTGCTATGCCTAGGTTGTATGATCGTGCGAACCTGCTGGGAAAACTCCCACCGCTTGTGGTTCGTGGAGGCCAATATATTCAAATGAGTGCATGGATTACTCCTTGGGTCGGAGTCGTTTAGGCAGCTAACACCACAGTGGATCCGTCCTCTCTTGCTAGGTGCGCTCCTTATCCTGTTCCTCGGTGCCCGATTCTAGACGTTCACTGACAACAGGAGCGTCGGAGTGGTCAGCTGCAATGGCCACAGTAAGGCTGTGGTCTCACAGTCAAACAAGCCCTTAATTTTTCACAGTAAGTAGGAGCGGCTTCCATCATCATTTCGACCATTCAGACCAAGCAAGCTTAGTCTGAATGGTCGCAGCCCTTGTGGAAGAAGGTTTTAGAGCTTAATAGTTCGGGTGAACTATTCGTGGGTGATCGTAGGTGGCCGAAACGATGACAGAGGTTGATCTACAAACCAATCCCTTCGTAGCGGACAAAGGTAGTTTTGTCTAGCATGCGACGACCATCAATCACCAGGGGAGGGTTAGCAACCCCTTGCAGCAGTTCCGGCAGAGCTTTGAAATCATTCCAGCGGGTAAGCAGTAGTACTACATCCACATCCTGAACGGTTTCGGCCAGGGTGTCACAGTACTGAATGGGCTGGTTTTCAAAGATCTTCTGGGCTTCGTGGGTCGCCACGGGGTCAAAGGCTTTTACCTTAGCTGAACCCGCCAGCAACTCCTGCACAATAGGGATGGCTGGCGACTCGCGCATGTCGTCGGTGCCGGGCTTAAAGGCCAGGCCCAAAACCGCTACCCGCACTGCATCCAGTCTGGGAAAGTGCTTGGCGAGGCGAGTCATAACCTGCTTGTACTGCACAGCGTTCACGTCGATCACAGCATTGAGCAGCTGCATCGGCATGCCCTTCTTGGCCCCGTAGGCGTTGAGCGCCTTCACGTCTTTAGGGAAGCAGCTGCCGCCAAAGCCGCAGCCCGCCTCAATATAGGTGGTAAAGGTGGGAACGATGCGCTCGCCACTGGGCAGAATGGGGGTCAGGCGCTTGTCGAGGTGGACTCCCTTCGTGACTTCCATCACGTCTATCCCGCCGACGGCGGCGCAGAGGTTGCCGATTTCGTTGGCGAAGGAAATCATGGTCGCCAGCAGGGAGTTGGCGGTGTACTTGATCATCTCGGCGGTTTTACAGTTGGTTTCGAGCTGGTCAACCCCCTCAAACACGTTGTACATTTCCCGCAGGACGGCCAGGCTGCGATCGTCAATGCCACCCAGCACGATGCGATCGGGGTACATGAAGTCGGGAATCGCCTCCCCTTCCTTGAGGAATTCGGGGTTCATGCCAACGCCAAAGTCAGCCCCGGCCTTTTTGCCAGAGGCCTCTTCTAGAATGGAGAGCACGACTTCGTCGGTGGTGCCCGGCACAACAGTGCTCTTGACCACCACCACGTGGTAATCGGCTTTATCCTTCAGCACTTCGCCAATCTGGCGGGCTACGGTCTCAATAAATCTCAGGTCAATTTCATCGCCCCGAAAGGGAGTGCCCACGGCAATTAAAGAGATTTGCGATTCCATCACCGCCGTCCGCAGGTCGGTGGTGGCCCGCAGTCGGGTGCCCACGTTGGCCTTGAGCATGTCTTCTAGGCCGGCCTCGTAGATGGGCGGAATGCCCTGGTTGATCTGATCGACCTTGGCCTGGTCAATATCCACACAGACAACATTGTGACCTTTTTCGGCCAGGCAGGTGCCCGACACGAGGCCGACGTAGCCCGTTCCTACAACAGATACTTTCATTTATGCGTCCTCTGCTTCGCGATTGCCGGAATACCAAACCATAGTGCGCTTCAGCCCTTCGTCAATGGTGATGCTGGGGTTATAGCCCAGGTGATCGCGGGCCTTGTCGATAATCGGGCAGCGGCGGTTGGGGTTATCGACAAGGTAGTCTTGGTCGGCGCTAGTTTGGCGCACCACCTGTCCGCCATAGCCAAACAGGTCATGGCTTAGGCTCACCACCCGCTCGGCCAAGTTGGCCATCGAAATCTCGGGGGTTTCAACGCCAATGTTGTAGGCTTCGCCGGGGTGCCCTTTCACCAAGATTTTGTAGTAACCGACGATCGAATCGGCAATATAGCAGAATGTGCGGGTAGGTGCACCATCTGAGAGCATGACGATGTCGCGGCCGTTGAAGATGTCGCGAGCGAAGTCGGGCAGCACGCGGCGATCAGTAATTTTTAGACCCGGCCCGTAGTTGTTAAAGGGGCGTGCGGTCTTGATGGGCAGATCGTGCTGCATAGCAAAGTTGACGCACAGGGTTTCGCCATAGCGCTTTGACTCGTCGTAGCAGGCCCGAGGCCCGGTGCATGACACATTGCCGCGATAGGTCTCCGGGGTGGGGATGTTTTCGGGGCTGGGATCGCCGTAGATTTCGCTGGTGGAATAGAACAAGAACCCTTCTACTGGCGTACCCTTGGCTTTCTGCTGTAGGCAGTACTCCAGCAGGTAGCGCAGCCCGTTGACGTTTGCATCCATCGTCTCGATGGGGTACTTGCGGTAAAAGATCGGCGATGCGATCGAGGCGGCGTGAATGATGAACTGGAAATCACCAATGTTCTCAGGCAGAGGGTTAGTGATGTCGTGCTTGATCAGTTCTAGGTGGGGGTTAACAGACAGGTCGGTCAACCACTCGGGCACGCCCCGAATGTAGTTGTCGTAGATGGTCAGGTGAATGGGCTGAGCGGCGGCATTGACCTGGTTCCAGTGGAGCACAGACTGCACCAGGTAGTAGCCCAAAAATCCAGCGCCGCCGGTAATCAATAGATTTTTGCCCGACAGGGTGGCAAATTCCTCTGATAGGTGATTGCAGATATAGGTTAAGTCAGCCTGGATAACGTCTTCCGCAGTATTTAAAGAGGCTAGACTCGGTGCTTGAACCATTACATTTTCCTTATAAAATTTAGAGATGAGCTAGATAAAGCATGGGCGGGAAGACACCCCCACTGGGTGCCCTCGCCCAACCGCCTGTTGCCGTGGACATGGGTTAAAACTCCGTTGAAGAAGGCTATACCAAGTCCAGCTGGGGATCTGTAGTTTTCCCACTGGTAGAACTCCACTTCTGGACTGGGATGAGGTTCATTACGACCAGCTACACCGCTGCGGCTACCTTAGCCTTGGAAAAGTAGGCGTTTTGCTCAGCCCGCAGCCGATGGGCAACGCTGTCGGCCGGGATTTCCACATCGTCGTAGGTGAGGGCGCGATCTTTTGCGACGGGGCGCTTGAGGCGACAGCCCTCAGCTAAGCCCATGGGTAGAAGATTGTCTTGGTTGACGGTGTCGGCGTTTTCACACTGGCCGTAGGTATGGTAACCGCCCAGGCCGTCTAGGGTTTGGCCAGCCTCGAGATCGATTTTGGCGGTGGTGATCACATCTACGACCGGGGCACCCAGGGGCGCGATGATGACATCGTTTAGCAGCGCCACCCGAGCGGCCGACAGAGGCACTTCAAAGACGGTCAAGTGGTAGGGGACGTAGAAGCTATAGAGCGGGCCTTCTCCAAGCTTGCCGTAGTTAAGGTAGTGGGCCTGGGTGGGCTCGTTGCAGGTAGCATAGACAAACACGCCGGGGCTGGGCTTTGGCCCCACTACGTAGTCAACAATGCCGCCGAGAGACTCAATCTGCTCGACATCATAGAGATCGAGCATGTCATCGACGTGGCCCTTAGAGTGGTAGCCCAGCATGCCCCGCTGGGCTACTTTCATGCCCGTGGCGTTGGCGACAATGGCCTGCTCAAAGGAGATTTTGGTGCCATCGGCAAAGCTGGTCACCATGTGAGCGGTTTGGCCCCACTGCTTGGCAAAGCTCTCCTGGGTGGTGGGGTTGCGGTAGCGGTCTTGCAAACCCTTGATATTGCCGCAGACTAGGGGACTGAGGCCAATGCTCTTGACGAAGCGGTAGAGGTTGAGCTGCACGCCGGGTTGATCGCCGTCGCAGCCGGTAATGATCACTCCGGCCCGGTCGGCGTAGACCTTGAGAATAGGGCCAACGGTGCCGTCGAGTTCGGCATTCATCAGCACCATGGGTTTCTTGTGCTCGATCGCCGCTAGGGTGACCCGAGCACCATACTCCACATGGCCCGTAGCCTCGATCAATACATCGATACTTTCGGATTGGCAGAGCAAGGTCGGGTCGTCGGTAACAACGGAGTAGCCCCGAGAGATCGCATCTTCCATATCCCCCATGGTGGACACGACCTTGACGTTCTCAACGCCAAATTTAGCGTAGGCCTCTACGGCGGTGTCTACCGTGCGGTTGGCGATCGCAGTGAGCACCATACCGGGGGTATAGTTAACGATTTGGTTAATTACCCCGCGCCCCATAAACCCTGCGCCTAGGAGGCCAACACGAACTGGGTTACCGGCTTCATGACGCGCTTTGAGCGCTGTATCAACAATAATCATCGGGAATACCTCTGGTTAGATAGTGAGTAAGCCGGGCAGTAGTGGCCAAGCCGTGTCTTTCTCGGAGATAGTTGTTACCGGCAAGGGCCAGCGGATATTCAGGGCAGGGTCGTCATGGCGGAGACCTCGCTCACAACCAGGAGTGTAGTACTCACTGACCATATAGAATGCTTCTGAGTCATCAGTTAGAGCTTGATATCCGTGGGCAAATAGTTCTGGCACATATAGGCCCAGGCGATTCTCCGCAGACAATTCAATCCCGTAATGGTTCAAATAGGTAGGAGAGTCTGGCCTCATATCCACAATGACGTGGTAGTTGGCACCTTGGATACAGCGAAAGAACTTGGCCTCAGCCGCTGGTTGCACCTGGTAGTGCAACCCCCGTAGCGTTCCCTTGAGATAATTTGAAGCTAGATTGCACTGAATACCAACTGGCTTAAGGCCATGGTCTTCAAACTCTTGGGTACAGTAGGCGCGGGAGAAAAAACCGCGATCATCCTTTCGCTGATCGAGAGAAACTGTGAAGACTCCGCGAAGGGGGATCTCTTCAAAAATCATGATGGTTCTCCAACTATGAAGATTTACTCTTCAAAGGTTTTTTGTAGGTGCTGCTTGTGCTTCAGCAAGCAACTGCGGAAAGCGTGATCACCAAACCTTCCAGGGAGCCTGATTGGAGATCCAAAGATCTTCAAGTTTGTTCTTATCGCGGAGGGTATCCATCGGTTGCCAGAAACCAGCATGCTTAAACGCAGAAAGCTGCCCCATCTGCGCCAACTTGTTTAAAGGCTGCTCTTCCCATACCGTATCGTCGCCGTCGATGAAGTCAATGACCTGAGGTTCTAAAACAAAGTAGCCACCGTTAATCCATGCACCATCACCCTCCGGCTTTTCCTGAAATGTCTCAATCTTAGTCTGCTCCTCGTGCAGAGCGATCGCCCCAAACCGCCCCGGAGGCTGAACCGCCGTCAGCGTAGCCATGCCGCCTTGACTTTGGTGAAACTTGATTAGCTCGGTGATATTGACGTCACTGACACCGTCGCCGTAAGTTAGGCAGAAGGTTTCGGGGCCAATATGTTCACGAACCTGCTTCAGTCTACCGGCCGTCATTGTTGCTGCACCCGTGTCCACTAGAGTTACTTTCCACGGCTCAGCATTGCCTGTGTGAACATTCATCTGGTTGTAACGCAGATCAAACGTTACGTCAGACATATGCAAAAAATAGTTGGCAAAATACTCTTTGATGACGTAGCCTTTATATCCACAGCAAACAATAAAGTCATTGATGCCGTGGGCTGAGTAAGTTTTCATGATATGCCAGAGGATTGGATATCCTCCGATTTCAACCATGGGCTTCGGTTTAATGCTAGTTTCTTCGCTCAGACGAGTGCCTAAACCACCGGCTAGTATAACTGCTTTCATAGACCCCCTGTGAATAAATAAATAGAAAGTTCCGGCCTTCTAAAACTAGTGAAAAGAGCTTATGGAGGCCGAATTCAATCACTCAGCTCATTGCATGGAAAATCACAACGCCACTACTTTATTAGAACAATCCTCACCCCTTGTAAAATACGAACTAAAAGTAAAATAGAGGACTTAACCAAACTCAGGTGAATCATTTACTTAACGTTCTTACAGCAGGTTATACTAAGCCCTTAATATTTGCTGCTTTTATTCAAGCACATTCACAGATTTTTAACCTTACTGTGAAGTTGAATACTTTGGCGCTTCCGGCCTAGTGCCGGACGGCATAAGTTAGCCGAGCATTCAGATTCGGGAACTTACGGGGTAGCTGTGGTCATTTATTTGGAATGGTAGAGCTATTTACGCCAGGCAGTACTAGTGCCGGCTGGCGTAAATAAATCGAGTAGTCATGGGGTGAGAGGTTTGCCAGTGTAGGTTCGAGAATGAGACGTGGGGGCGGCGTCGAATGCTCGGCAAACAGCAGCCTTAACCACACCGCTTCGAGGGCAATCGGAGCGACGGTGGTCTTCACATAGCGCGGATTCACCGCCGCTGAGTCGTCCCATCGATAGTTCTGCTCTAAGCGATTCAACGTGCTCTTGTCCGCTAGCGGTGCTCCCTCCCCGCGACGACGTTCCAGTTTCCCCACCGCGAGACCCAGCCTCCCATCGGCTCGCAACCCCTCGTGGTCAGTCAGGTCTATGCCCTACGGGCAGGCTACGCCAACGTACCCTTGTACTAGCCCATACAGCCGCTGCGCCACCATCGCCTCGATAGACTGCTCCACCCGCGACGGGTCTCGGTGGTCTGCAAAGCACGCCGCAATCTGCTGGCTGAGATCATAGTGCTAGTCGATTTGGCCAATTAGCAGCAGCCCGGCGTCCGAACTGATTTCGCCACCGTTGAACTCGGCCACTATCGGCTTCTGATCTAGGCGCCCAAAGCGTATCGGTGGCTCCGTCTGGCTTGCGGTACAGTCTGTTCTTAGGGAAGGCATTTGAAGAAATCGTCAAAACAGTTGTGGTGACTCTATTTTGACCTTTTTCGTGCCTTCCCTTTCAATGCGCTGGTGAGATATTCGGGACACACTATGGCCAGCTTGAGGTCTCGAGTCTTTACCAAAATGGGCTTTATTTCTCGGGTTATAAGGTTAACGTTTGCAAACCTACGGAGATCAAACCTGCTTTTCTAGACCATGATGAGCACCACAGAGCACTTACTCATGATTTGATGGCGGTTGTCCGAAAAGTCTGAGGAGGCCAGTCATGACCCGCTACAGAAGACTTCTCTGGGGATTGGGTGCCCTGGGGGCGATCGCCATCCTAGATGGTGCCCTGGCAGCAGCCTGGGGAGAAACATTACCCTTATCCGATATCAACCGCCTGCCTGTGCAGGAGGCTCTGCCTGGCCCAGGGCGCTCAGGGGATGCCGCCGCTGAGTCGGGGCTGTCTGAACGCTATTCTGGGGGCTATGTATTAGGGCCGGGCGATCGCATTCGCATCGATATCTTTAATATTCCCGAGTTCAGCGGCCCCGAAAACGGTGTCCATGAGGTGCTGGTCGATGGCACCCTGACCCTGCCCTTAGCGGGCATTGTGGCCGTTCAGGGTCTAACCCTGGGGGAAGCTCAAACGGCCCTCGCCAACCGCTATGCCTCGCTGCTCACCCGCCCGCCTCAGCTCACCGTGACGCTGCTGTCGGCCCGTCCGGTGCGGGTGGTAGTGGCGGGCGAGGTCAACCGCCCCGGCACCTACACCATTGAGCTAGAGGCCGAAACCAGCGGTAGCGCCGGGGGCGGCACCGGACGCCAGTGGCCCACCCTGACCCAGGTGATTCAGGAGGCCGGAGGGATTACCCAGCAGGCCAACATCAAAGACATTCAGGTGCGCCGCCCCCAGCGCCAGGGCGATGCCATTCTCACCGCCAGCCTGTGGGACTTAATTCGTACCGGCGACATCAGCCAAGACGTGCGCCTGCGCGATGGCGACACGATTGTGATTCCCAAAGCCGTAGCGATTTTGCCCGAAGAGTCGGTCGCCATTGCCAGCGCTAATTTCTCCCCTGCCGAGATGCCGGTGCAGGTGGTCGGCGAAGTGGCTAGCCCCGGCAGCGTCACCCTGCCCGCCAACGCCACCCTCAACCAGGCGATTTTGGCGGCTGGCGGGTTTGAGCGCAGCCGCGCCCGTAGCTCCACCGTGCAGTTGGTGAGACTCAACCCCGATGGCAGCGTCGATCAGCGCACGGTCGATGTTGACCTGGCGGCCTCTGCCAACGACACCACCAACCCAATTCTGCGCCCCAACGATGTGGTGATAGTTGATCGCAACACCGCCGCTACCGCTGGTGATACCATCGGCCTGTTTTTGCGGCCATTTACCTCTCTGACGGCGGTGCTGCGACTGCTGGGCTTTTAGGCCCCGCTGCTGATCGCTAGCGACTACGCACAAAAATTGGCCAAAATGCGCTGATTTTTGGCTTTCGAGCTATAAGTTGATCACCTCTTGGGACGTTTTCCCTTGATTCTTCCTATGCCTTTTTCTTCTAAACCTGCGGCCCGCGAAGTCAACGGCAACGGCAATGGCCAGGGCCATGCCAGCCAGAGTTTTGTGCCCGTCACCGCACCTCCCTCACCTCTGATAGACGACGGGGATGATTTTGACCTAAATCATTTGGTCGCGGTGCTCGGGCGACGGGCGGGGATATTTTGGGGGGTCGCGGCCCTCTCCTTTGGCGGCTTGACCCTGTGGCACCTGACTCGCCCCCCGGTCTACAACGGCAGCGCTAACCTGCTGGTAGAACCGGTCACGGTGGTCAATACTCCTGGGCTAGAGGCGGTCATGGAATTGCCTGGTGCCCGGAGCGCATCGGGCTTAGACTACACCAGCCAGATTCGAGTGCTGCGCGGCCCTGATGTGATCAAACCCATTTTGGTCAATATCCAGCGGCAGCACCCTGAGATCACTTATACTACGCTGCTCAATGATCTGGTGATTAGCCAGGAAGGCGAGTCAAAGGTGCTGCGCATCAGCTATAGCGATGCCGACCCGGAGGTAGTGACCACGGTGATGTCTGAGGTGGTCAAAGGATTTGTGGCCTACAGCGTGCAGGACCGCCAGGGAGAACTGCGGCGAGGGCTAGAATTTTTAGACGAGCAGCTGCAAGAAAAATGGCAGGAGGTAGACACCATTGAGTCAGACCTCAGCGAGTTTCAAAAGCGCTACGACTTGGTCAATGTCACCACCACCGCTGAGAGCGTTGCCCAGCGACTCAACCAAATGCTGTCTGACCAGGAGCAGCTGCGGGTGCAGCTCACCTCCCTTGGCCCCCTATACGAAAACCTGCGCAGCCAGGTGGGGTTTGAACCCAGTGTGGCGATTGGGGTCGCCAACTTAAACGAGTCACCGACCTACCAGGGCCTGCTGGGTGATCTGCGCGAGATTGAGCAGACTATTGCCGCCGAATCGGCCCGTTTTCAGTCTGATACGCCGATGATTGAGGTGTTGGTAGATCAGCGTCAGCAGCTGTTACCGCTGCTAGAGGCTGAAGCTGGGCGATTGGTGGGGTCGGCGGTAGATGCCAACACCCTGGGCTACCAAGGCTCGGTAAGTCGGGAACTCGTGCAGCAGCTGGTGGATACTGCAAACCAGATGCAGGTGTTGGAAACCCAGGATCAGGCCATTGCTCAGGCGGTGCAGCAGCTCCGAGCGGAGATTCAGCGGCTGGCGGATCTATCGCGCTCCTATCAGCAGATTGACCGCGAGCTGACGGTGGCAGAAAGCAGCCTCGACCGGCTGTTGACCAGTCGCCAAGACCTGCGCCTACAGATGGCTCGGCAGACGGCACCCTGGGAGCTGATCTCGCCCCTGGATGAGTCGAGCGTTACTGAAATGACGAACCTGCCCCGCAAGCTGTTGCTCAGCACGGTGGTGGGGCTGCTGTTGGGAGGGGTTGCGGCTCTGGTGCGCGATCGCGCCGACACCGCCTTTCACAGCGCCGATGAGCTGGTTAAGGCTACCCAGTTGCCCAACCTGGCCCTGGTGCCCAATGCCCCGGCCCTGCAAAAACAGCCTCTGCTCATGGTGCCTGATCTGACCGCCACCATGGCCGATGTGCTGACCCAGAACCAAAGCCCTGACAACCTCTACACGTCCTTTAGCTTTGCCGAAGCGTTTTACTCGTTAGACACAAACCTGCGCATGCTGAGCTCCGATACGCCGATGCAGGTGATCGCCCTGACCTCAGCGGTGCCGGGAGAAGGCAAGTCAACCATCTGTGCCCACTTGGCGATCGCCGCCGCCAATATGGGCCGCCGAGTGCTGCTGATCGACGGTGACCTGCGCAAGCCCAGTCAGCACCTGATCTTTAGCCAGCGCAACCACCAGGGGCTGAGTGAGCTGATTACCCAAGGGCTTGAAAACCCCACCGACCTGGTGCTGGCCATTCCGGGCAACCCCAACCTGCACCTGCTAACGGCGGGCGCGCGCCCCCCCCCCCCTGGGCGGCTGCTGTCGTCGCGCAAAATGCAGCAAATTACCGAGCAATATCGCCGCCACTACGACCTGATTATTTTTGATACCCCGCCCCTGGCGGGCATGATTGATGCCAAACTCACCGCCGCCCACGCCGACGGGCTGCTGCTGGTGGTGCGGCTAAATCAGTCTGAACGCTCAGAAATTCAGCGGGTGCTGGCCGACTTGGGCAACACCGCCCAGGCCCCGCTGCTAGGGCTGGTGATCAACGGCGTTCCCCAGAGTCGTCAGCGAGGCTACAGCTACTACGGCTACTACGGTCGCCCCGCGGTGGCCTCGGGAATTGACGAGAGGGGCTAACTCGCCCGATGGCGGGGCCTGACAGCGCTGAGTGTAGACAGAGCAACGAGGACGTGAGGAGTACAACGGATGAAGCGTAAGTCAAAATCATTAATTACCGGCGGGCTGCTGGGGTTGGCCGGGCTGGGGCTGCTGCCCCAGGGGGCTGAGGCCTCCACCGATCTGCCCGCCGTCGTTCCTGACCCCAGTTTGGGGGAAGCCCTGGCGGAACACCCATCCCCGGTCATTGCTCCAGCACCCTCGGCCCAGGCCACTGCCCCCCAGGTTGACGAGGCGCAGCCTGCCTGGAGCCTGGAAGATGAGCAGTCGGTGGCGATCGCTGCGGCCTCTACCGCCGCCAGTGCTCCAGCGCCCTCGGCGGAGGCGGAGGCTGATATTGCTGTGGCAGAACCGGCGATCGCCCCTGTCGAAGCAGCGCCAGCTGCGCCAGAACCGACTAGCCCGGCAGACGCGCCAGTCCTTGAGGCCGCCCGGCCCTCTGCTGTTGTAACCTCTACGGCTGTAGATGACGTCGCCGGTGAGCTAGCCAATTTGCCCGTTCAGCCTGCCCCTGCGGCAGCGGATGTCTCAGAGGAAATTTCCGCAGCGGATGTCGCCATCGCCCCCCCGGCTGAGCCGTTGCAAGCGTTATCTCTCCAGCCCGCAGCGGCTAAACCCCTGCTGCCAACGGCTGAACTGACCAAGCCAGTAGCGGCACCTGCGATGCCAGCAGCGGCCCCGGTGATCGCCGCCTCCCCCCGCCGCGA
>QBMN01000131.1 GCA_003241845.1 Shackletoniella antarctica
GGTAGAGGCAGACGAGTGGGTCTGTTTGCTCTAGGTGGGTGGAGGCTTTCAATTGGGGGGTGAGGGCGGGCCAGTCGAAACAGGTGTGGCCGAGGTGGGCGAGGCGATCTAAGATTTCTGGCAATTGGGGCAGTTCGGCGGTGGGGACGAGGCCCAGGTGACGGTCGGGCAGGGCGATCGCCTCTTGCCGCCGCAGCACCCCCAAAATCGGCAGGTCAATGCTGGACAGCGCATCGGTGAGCAGGTCGAGGTGGCGATCGCTGCCCACCCGATTGAGCACCACCCCGGCAATGCGAACTCGGGGGTCGAGCGATCGGTAGCCGTGGACGATTGCCAGCACGGAGCGCGACAGGCGACCACAATCTACCACCAGCAGCACCGGCAGATTTAGCAGCCGGGCCACATGGGCGGTGCTGGCCACATCAGACAGCCCCGATGCGCCGTCAAACAGGCCCATCACCCCTTCGACCAGGGCAAACTCGGCATCGTGGCAGCGGTGGGCAAAACACTGCTGCACGTAGGTTTCAGAGGTGAGAATTGGGTCGAGGTTGTAGCAGGGCCGTCCCGTCGCCTGGCGGTGAAACATCGGGTCGATGTAGTCTGGCCCCACCTTGAACGACTGCACCCGCGACGACGTTTGCGCCAGGACCGCCAGCAGCGCCAGGGTGACGGTGGTTTTGCCCACGCCGCTGCGCTCGCCCGCGATGACAAGCCCGCCAGGGAAGATAGTTGCACTCAACCGGAATCCCTCTAGGGTGGATAAATCTAAAGCCAATTTTATCTTGATCCCAGCAGAGCAACGATCTAGCGCTGCTTTAAATCGCTGAGAAGATTGCCTCTAAAATTAAAGCTATGGATATTCAACTACTTGGCACGAACCTGGCCGACCTGGTGCGGGTCTTGAGCGGAATTTTAATCAGCACCTGCCAACTGCTGGCAATTTTTGTGATTTCGGTCGGCATTATTCGCGCCCTGCTGATTTTTCTCCGATCTTCACTCTTTCAACCCCAAACCACCATGGCTTTTCAGCGCAGCCGCCTGGCGATGGGATATTCCTTCTCCCTGGGGCTTAGTTTTCTAGTCGGGGCCAGCATTCTCAAAACTATGCTGTCAAGTCAGTGGGAAGATATTACCCGGTTGGTCATTATCATTGCCGTGCGCACGGCGCTGAACCTGCTGCTGGAGCGCGCTATTAGTAACAGTCAGGCGATTGGTGACTTGGCCCTGAACCTCGACACTAATGGAAAAGAAACTGGCAAAGAAACCGCCCCTGAAACTGCAATTGCCAATCCGTAGGCAAGACTCCAAAGCCATCCCCCAGTGCTGATTTCGTCTACCTGCGGGGGCTTGCCTGGGTACTCTGGGTAAAGTAGCCGGTATAGCCAGGACACCGATGATGTCACCTTCTCTAATGGAGCAGGCTAAGGATGGGGATGCGGGGGCGATCGCCGCGTTGCTCAACAGTTCTCTCAGTCCCAAGGGCATTACCGTGCGGGCCGAGCGCGAGAGCTACTCTTTGTGCCTATGGTTTACCGGCAGCCCCGCTCCGCCCCAGGCTGCGACGGTGGCCTATGTTCGCCGGGCAATTGAGCGATTGCAGCCTCCCAACCTTGGCATTCTGCAACTCTACGGCGAGCAGACGGGCTTTGCTCAGCCCGCCTGGAGCGAAGAAATTTCCCTGCTGTCGCTGGCGTCAGACGCTGCTGTTGAGCATGAACCCTACGCCCGTGAAGCACTAGCGCCCAATGGTGAGGCAGATCCTGTCGCTCCGGCGTTTGAACCGAGTGTCTTGGCGAATAGCTCGACTGCGGTAGTGGTAGTTCGCGCTTACGAGGAGATGGGCTTGCCCTTAGGAGACTCGCTGGCTCAGGTGGAGGCGGTGTACTTTAAACGGCGGGCCGAGCTGCTGAGAAAGGGCGATCGCGCGGCCCTAGAACCCCTCAAATGGGCCTTTGGCACCCTCAAAACCCACCTAGAGCAACGCGCTACCACCGAAACCACTGCTACCAGCGCTGCCTACACCAGTTCCCACAGCACGTCTTTGCGGCCAGACTTGCCTAGCCCAGGGGTTAACTCAACACTGCGATCGCCGCCCCGGCAGACCAAATCTCGACCCGGCCCACCCCCCTGCGTAGACGACACCGACGTGCTGTCGTTTCAAAACCGCTACAGCAACGGCCTAGTCTTCCCGGTGCTGCTGCTGCTGGGGATGCTGATGAACGCCATGCCGATTGTGAATGCGCTGTTCTACGGCATCAAGATTTGGCTGCACGAGTTTGGCCACGCCACCGTTGCCTGGCTGTCTGGGCGGCAGGCGCTGCCCTTACCCATCGGCTGGACCAGCTACAACCCCCAGCGATCGCTGTTTGTCTATCTGGGCATTCTCACGCTGTTGGGGCTGCTGTTTTGGGCCGGGCGGCGCGAGGGCCAGCGCTGGCCCATGGGGCTAGCGGCAGGGCTGGCGGTGGTGCAGTTTTACATGACCTGGCTGCTGCCCGCCAAGAGTTTTGACATGCTGATGGCCTTTGGGGGCATTGGCGGCGAAATCTACCTGGCGGCCCTGCTGATGGTGAGCTTTTACTTCCCGTTGCCCAACTATTTCCGGTGGGATTTTTACCGGTTTCCGGTGGTGCTAGGGGCGGCGTTTTGCTTTTGGGGCCAGCTGTGGCTGTGGCAGCAAATTCCGCGCGGCAAAGCCTCGATCCCCTTTGGCAGCCTGTGGGGCGAGACCGAGCACGGCGACATGAACCAGCTAGCCAACCTCCACGGCTGGACGCCGGGGGACATTATTGGGACGTATAGTGCGATCGCCCACCTGTGCCTGTTTGCGATTATCGCCGTCTATGGCTACACCCTCTTTCGCCAGCATCGGGAGACCTTCATGGCCCTCGGGCGACAGTGGCTGCCCTAGGTCATGCCTCTAGAACTTGCTCAAACTCTCGCAGGGCAAGACTCGAACCCACCTGCCAAGCCCGCTTAACGTAAACCGGAAGCAGGTCTGCTACCGGAATTTCTGGAAAAATTTGGCTCTCGTTCTGTGCTGCGTAACGTCCTGCGACAAAACGATAAATCGCCAATCGACCCGCCTTGTAAATCCACACCTCAGGCACTGCGAAGGGCAAATAGTCTTCGATCCGAGTGATAGAGGTGAGGTCGGTTTCGATGGCCAAATCGGGCGGTGGATCGATGTCTAGATCTAATCGGGGCTTACCCAGCACCGCCTGCCGATTTTGAATGTAGAAGGAGGCGTCGGGTTCAACCCCTGGCACACCGCGTTTGCGCAGGGTCATTACTCCATATCCTTGCCAGTCTTGCCCCGTCTTGCGCAGCAGCACTTTTACCAAATCAGACAGGCTATCGGCCTGGTTGCCGTGTTCAGGGAGTGGGGCCATAAGCAAGATGTGGTTATCCCGAAACCGCAGGCGCAGGGCAGCGCGATCGCCCAATCGCTTCAGCAGCGCCTCGTACTCGGCAAAGGTCGCCGGAAACTCTACCCGCGTACCAGCAGGCAAATCAAGGGTGTCGGGGGTGATGGTAGGCAGCATCAGTCAAGATCAGTTTGGGGTTTCATCGGTTTGGGATTGCTAGACATGTCATAAGTTGGTTGGTTGTGCAATCATTCCAGCTCAGGCAACCTGAAGTGTTCTGGGTTCAGGTATAGCTTCACCATCTGCCTGCCATGCTTCCAAATACATTTCAATTACGTCTTCGCCGTTATGAATGGCCTCTTCACGAGTGCTGCCGTGGGTGCAGGGCATGAGGACACGATCAGAAAATTCTGGAATCGTTACTAAGAAAAGCTGATCTTCATTAGACCATTGGACAACCATGCTGTATCGATTCATGAATTTTCCTCATTCCTTTTGAGCTTTCAATTCTCGAATCTTTCTGAGCATAGCTACTATTTTGGCATTTTGCCCTGATGTTTTACTGTCCTCAAATCACAGGAAGAACTAGCGGTGCCACTCGGTGACGCCGCCGGGCTTGTCGATGAGGGTGATGCCTTCGGCCTGGAGTCGGTCGCGGAGGCGATCGCCCTCCGCGAAGTTCTTCGCCGCCCGTGCTGCCCGCCGCTGGGCCAGCAGATCCTCAATCTCCGCATCCGAAAGCCCGCCTTCGGCGGAGGTTTCGACATTGGGCTGAGCTGCCAATCCCAAGACTTGAGCCAGACACACCAGGGTTTGCCACTGCTGGCGCAGGGTGTTGCTGTCGGCGTCGGCCTCCCCCGTGTGGATGATGACATTGCCCGTCCGGCGCAGGTTTTTGGCCAGGTCAAACAGTACTGCCAGCCCGCCAGCGGTGTTGAAATCGTCGTCCATCGCGGTTTGAAAGGTTTGCACCGGGGCGCTGTCGCGATCAATCCGCATGGCCGCCGGATCGCCAAAGGCAGCATCTTCCACGTCGGCCCAGCTCAGCTTGGCCCCAAACTGGTAGCCAAACAGCAGCCCGTCGCGCAGGGTGCCCCAGCTGGTTTGGGCGGCGGCGATCGCCTCATCGGTAAAATCTACTGGCTTGCGGTAGCTGCCCTGGAGCAAAAACAGCCGCACCGCCATCGGGTCGGGGCCGTTGGGGGCATCTAGCAAATCTCGAATGGTAGTGAAGTTGCCGAGGGATTTTGACATCTTCTCGCCGCCCACGTTGACCATGCCGTTGTGCATCCAGTAGCGGGCCAGGGGGTGGCCGGTGGCCGCCTCCGACTGGGCGATCTCGTTCTCGTGGTGAGGAAAGACCAGATCGCTGCCGCCGACGTGGATGTCGATGGTGGCGACCGGGCGTTCGTCCCCTTGGGGTGTGTCGAAGACTTCGCGAATCATCGCCGAGCACTCGATGTGCCAGCCCGGTCGCCCCGGCCCCCAGGGCGACTCCCAAAAGGGTTCGCCCTCCTTAGCACCCTTCCACAGGGCAAAGTCAGCGGGGTCTTGCTTGATCGAGTCTGCTGCCGACACCCGGCCACCGGCTCCGGCCTGCATGTCGTCGAGCTTGCGACCCGAGAGCTTGCCGTAGCCCTCAAACTTACGCACTGAGTAATATACGTCGCCAGCAGCAGGGTAGGCGTAGCCCTTTTGCTCTAGCTCGCCAATCAGGCGCTGAATGCCGTCCAGCGTTTTGGTGGCATAGGTATACTCGTCAGCCTCCATGACATTCAGACGGGCAATATCCTCCAGGTAGGCCTGGGTGTAGCGCTCTGCCACGGTTTGCATGGAGGACTTTTCGGTCTTGGCGCGGTTGAGAATTTTGTCGTCAATGTCGGTGAAGTTCTGCACGTAGTGGACGGTATAGCCCCGCCACAGCAGGTAGCGCCGCACCGTATCCCAGGCGATGGAGCTACGGGCGTGGCCCAGGTGCGAGTAGTCGTACACCGTGACGCCGCAGCAGTAGATCTTCACCCGCCCCGGCTCCAGGGTTTCGAGGGGTTCTTTTTTGCGGGTCAGGGTGTTGTAGAGAACGATGCTCATGGCAGGGGCGGGCAACGGCACAGACTGCCCATTATAAAAGGACGCTAACAGAACGATTCAACACTGAAACCGCCCGCAGTGCAACGCAGCGCTTAAGGAGAGTCGTCAATACCCACAGGTCGAAGGATTGGTTTGGCCCAGGTGGCCATGTAAACTCAGACGTATAGGTTTTGAAGATTAGGAGCCATGGTTAGTCGTTACCGCCTCTGTCGAACTTTTGTCGCCACTCTGGTCGCCACTCTGGTGGTGCTAACCCTCTGTTTTGGCTGGGTCAGCCCGGCCCAGGCCACCAGCTACGATCGCCAAAGCCTGAGAAACACCGACTGGTCAAACCAAGACCTGCGCGGCAACAACTACACCAGCGCCGACATGGCCGACGCCGACATGAGCCACAGCGACCTACGCGGCGTGCGCCTGTTTGACACCACCCTGGCCCGCGCCAACATGGCAGGGGCCAACATGAGTGGGGCGACCCTAGACAGCGCCCGATTTTACCAGGCCAACCTCACCAACGCCATTCTCGAAGGGGCCTACGTCTTTGGCACCGACTTTCGCGAAGCCACCATCGACGGGGCCGACTTTACCGACGTGCTGCTCGACCCCAAGGTCAACAAAATGCTCTGCGAGGTGGCAACCGGCACCAACCCAGTGACGGGGCGCAGCACCCGCGATACGCTGTACTGCTTTTAGGATTGCTTTGGGGCTTGATCTAGGTCGCCATCCTGATCGCGGGTGCTGATGTGGTAGCGATCGCGGCCTGCCAGCTTAGCTTTATACAGGGCGGCATCGGCATCGGCTACCAGCTCACCCGGCAGGCTTTGCGCCTGGGGCGCGTAGCAGGCAATGCCAAAACTGACGGTGATGCGGTCAGCCACCGCCGAAAACTCGTGGGGTAAGCGGGCTTGGGCCAGATCGCGCCGGATTCTATCGACCACTACCATGGCCTCTGCGATCGCCGATTGGGGCAGCAGCACCACAAATTCTTCACCCCCGTAGCGGGCCAGCACATCTCCCCAGCGCTGGACATTGCTCCTCAGCAGTTGGGCCACCTGCTGCAAGCACAAATCTCCGGCGGGGTGGCCGTAGTGGTCATTGTAAGGTTTGAAATAATCCACATCGCAGATGATCAGGGTCAGCTCTGTGCCGTTTCGCTGCGCCCGCGCCCACTCCTGCGCCAGCACCTGATCAAAATAACGGCGATTGGCCACCTGGGTTAAGGCATCGGTGGTGGCAATGTGATTCAGTTCTTCATTGGCTCGCTGTAGGCTCCGGGTCAGCTCTTGGAGGCGAATTTCGCTCTGCATCTGGGCATCAATGTCTTGAAAGGCTCCGTAGAGACGCACGCAGGTGCCCTCCACAAACTCTGCTTGCCCTAGGGCGCGCACCCAGCGCAGATTTCCCTTGGCCGTCAATATTTGCAGCTTTTCGTCCCAGGGTTGTCCGGTTTGGCGAGCTTGCTCTAGGGCGGTGGTAATGCGCTGACGATTAACCCCTGCGGGGTAAAAGTTGATCGCTTCTTCTAGCGTCGGCTCAAAGTCAGCCCCTACTTCATGGATGTCCTGCGTAATGGGCGTCCAGTGCACCACGCCCTGGTGGAGATCGGCCTCCCAGCCCCCCACCCGGGCCACAGTGTTGGTCTGCTCCAAAAAGATTTTGGTGCGCTCTAGCTCTTCTTCCATCTGCTTGCGCTGGGTAATGTCTCGCCCTTCGGGGATCAGCAGCACCACCTGACCCTGGTCATCGAAGACCGGCCGTAGAGAAAAGTCGATGGTGATTACCTGCTGGTTGGCCCCCTGTAACATCACCTCATAGCGCACAAATTCCCCCTGGCTGGCCGCCGCGATCGCCTGCCTAAGCTGAGCCTGGGTCTCAGGCGAAATCGTCCACCAGCCCGCCTCCCAAAAGGGATGTCCCACCACATCCTCACGCCTAAACCCGCCAAAGGCCAGGGCGGTTTGATTAGCCTCTAGCAAAATGCCCTCGGGGGTTAGCAGTCCCATAAACTGATACATCTGATCAAAGATCGCCTGAAAGCGCTGCTGACTATCCCGCAGCGCCAGCTCCGCTGCAACCCGATCGGTTATATCTCGCACCATCACCAAGACTTCATTCTGGTTCAGGGGAACGATGCGGGCTTCTTCATAGTGGGTGTCTCCGTTTAGCTCAATCTGATATTCATAGATCTGGCGTTCCCCGGTGTCGAGGGCCTGACGGATCAATTGCAGCCGCTGATCGACTAACTCTGGGGGCAGCAGCTCGTAGATCGTCTGCTGACGCTGGAGGTTGATGTCACCGTAGGGGGTGACCTCTCCCCCAGAGATAAAGTCGAGGCGTGTACCCTGGCGATCAAGCCGAATCAGCAGATCTGGAATCGCTTCTAGCATGGCCTGCTTGGTGGCTTTGCTCTTTTGTAGGGCCAGCTCAGTCTGCTTCCGCTCGGTAATGTTTTGGATATAGCCCAAAAACTTGGTCGCTGTGCCATCTGGGGCATAGATGATCCGAGTAAATTCAGCCATCCAGCAATAGGTGCCATTGGCGTGACGCAGCCGATACTCGGTGGCCATGCAGGGTCGCTGGGCCGCCACAGCTATCGCCGCTGCGGCCTGCATCGAGGCCAGATCGTCTGGGTGAATCAACCAGGCAAAGGTGACATTGCCTTCTACCAGTTCGCTCGGTTTATAGCCCAGCTCAGCCTCTACGTTGGGAGAAATATATTCTACCGGCCAGTCATCGGTCGGCCCCCAGCGCACGACCATGGTGGGGCCATTCATAAACAGGCTGCGCTCTTCTTCGAGGGCTTGCTCTACCCGTTTGCGTTCGCTGATGTCTTGCACCACCGCCAGGTCTGAGATCGCCTGACCATCGGCATCCCGCAAAATCGACAGCACGATGTTTGTCCACCGCAGGCTGCCGTCTTTGTGAAAGTAGCGTTTTTCTAAGGTAGCTGAGGCCGCTTCGCCAGCGTAGAGCATGGCCAGGGCCGCTTCGGTTGCTTTAGATTCATCGGGGTGGGCCACGTCTTGAAATCGCAGCTGCAACAGTTCGTCTTTGGTGTAGCCCAGCAGGTCGCAGTAGGCCTGGTTTGCCTGCAAAAAGCGCCCATCAAGGCCAGCCTGGTTGATGCCAATGGCCGCCTGCTGAAAGATCGCCTCCATCCGGCTTTCACTCAGCCGCAGGGCTTCTTCCAGCTGCTTTTGTGCGGTGATGTCGGTGGCGACCCCATCTAGGCGCAGGGGCGTGCCGTCGACGTCATAGGTCACCTTAGAGCAATCGCGCACCCAGCGCACGGCTCCGTCTGATCGGGTGATGCGGTACTCCAAATCAAAGCTAGATTGAGAGGCTAGCCGGCTCAACATCTGATTGACCTTGGGCTGATCGCCGGGGTGAACCAGGCTTTGCCACAGGCCAGGGTTATCTAAAAATGCCTCGACAGAGTAGCCGTAGAGGGTTTCTGTTGCCGAGTTGACGTACCGAGTGGCCCGGCTGGGCAGATCAACCGACCACACCACCCCATTGACATTGCTGAGAATGCTGCCTAGCAGGGCGTGCTTGGCAGCTAGCTGAGTCTGCACGGCCTGCAATTCTTGGGTGCGTTCCTGCACCTGCTGGCTGAGCAACTGGTTGAGGTGATCTTTGAGGGCTTCGGCCTGTTTGCGCTCGGTTATATCTCGTAAAATCGACAGGTGAAAGTGCGGGCAAAAGTTGGCCGTCGCCGAAAATTCAACAATGCGTTCTTCGCCACCGCTTACCCTCAGGGTAACTTCGCCCTGCATGTGGCCCTGGGCTAAAAAAACCTGCCACTGCTGGCCCAGGTCTGCCCCCGGCAGCACCACGCAAAAATCGGCAATGGTGCGCCCCAGGATTTCGTCGCGATCGCACTTCAGCAGCCGACAGACGGCGGGGTTGGCCTCCACATAGCGGCCCTGGTCGTCGGCAATGAGCATGGCGTCTAGGGCCATGTTAAAGAGGTTTTGAGCTTGGCACTCCAGCGGCACCTCAGCCCCGGCACCAGCTGGGGCTGGGGGCGTAGAATCCGCAGGCAATGCTTTAGGGGTGAGTGGCACAGGATAGTGGGATCGGCAGGAACAGGGAAACCGAGAGTCTCCGTGGGGGTCCACCCCAGGGGTACTTCGCCAGACAAGGCTTGAGGTGACGGCTGTTGGGGTGACGGCTGTTGAAGGTGAAATGAGTCTCAGCCCGCTAACCACTAATCTGTGACTCAGATCAGCCTAACTAAAATTGTATGCTTGGCCCCTTAAATAGTAACGAGCTTATTTTTCCCACTTTTAGCCAGCAATTCTCTCTGCCCAAACAGAGCCGCCAGTGCTTGGCCAGCAAACGGCCCCCCAAACAAAACCGCCCCTGCCAGCCACCGCTGACAGGGGCGGTTTAATTAGCGGGTTAAGCGCTTAGCTAGCGGTGGCACCGCCACGGCTGTAGGTGGCCCAAAAGCTAGGATGCACTTTGCCCTGGATGTGGTTCCAGTATTTAGCGGCACCTTCAGGCAGCCCGGCTTCGGCGGCTAAACGGGTCAACATCGACTGCTGACGCTGCTTGACCACGCGATGGCGGTTGAGCATCCGCATGCGAGCTTTGTCTTCGATGCTGAAGGTGGTAGCTACAGCGGGGGCCGGGGCAGCGATGGGGGCCACAGGCACGGTCTCAGGGGCCACCGCCGGGGTGCCAGTTTGATAGGCCACACCGCGATAGACGAGGTCTAGGGTGGGCTGCTGCACCTGGGCTTTTTTAACGGTGCGAAATCGGATATCTACGCCGCGGAACTTGCCAACGTCATCGGTGGCGTTAGATTCCACCACGGGGGGTGTGTAGTCGTAGCTTACGCCGCGATAGGTGAGTTTCATGGGGTCGCCTCCAAAAGATCAAGGGTTTGATCAGAACATTGGGGCGCGTTCCTTCGGGGGCTATTAACCCCTACTTCCGTTTCACCCGAGCCAAAATGGGGAGGGTGAAATGAACGAATTTCTGATTGCTTCTGTATCATAAGCTACTGTTTTAACCTATGTCAAGAAGATTACTATTCTGTATAAGCTTATACAGAATATTGCATACTTTGTATTTGAGGGTTTCAGGTGCTCAGCAGAAACTCGGAGAAAATTTGCCATTTTTGCCCTCCCAAGCACTCCCTGGGGCGATCGCTGCTCGATCCACCGTGGTGCAGCAGGGTGAGCTGCGGCACCACAAACTCGGCGGCAAACGGGCGATCTTTAAACTCTGCCCAGGCGGCATGAAAGGCCTCGCGGGTTAGGTCTTTGAAGCCCACGGTGGCATGGGGCATAAACTGAGGACGACCTTTGGCCACCGCATCGACGATGCCGCAGGTGGCTTCTAAATGGGCCATTAGCCCAGGCTGAAGGGCCATCAACGCCTCGGTGTGCACCACATCTACATAGATGACGCGGGGGGCAAAGGCGCTGAAGTTTTGTAGCTGCACAGGCACAGGCGATCGCCCCCGCGCAAAGTCAGCCAGCACCTGCTCTAGCTCGCCCACCCGCCCCTCGGGCCACTGAAACGGCGGCTGTAGGGTAATGTGGGGCGGCGAGTTGAGGGCACCCTGGCTGCCAAACCGCTGCCAGATATCGCGCTTGATCGCCGTAATCTCATCCTGCACTGCTACGGGCGGCAGCAGCGCCACAAAAAACCGAGCCGACCTTGGGGCGCTAGTCATCGGGCAAACCTGAGAAAACAAGTACCTCTGGGCGAATGCAATTCTTTTGGGGAATCGGGGTTATGTGATGCGGATTTGGTATCACCCACTCACCCACTGACCCACTCACCACCACCCACTCCCTAGGGCCAGCGATCGCGCCCCCGATCTCGCTCATAAAAGCTCAGCCGCGCGTAGCCCAAATAGGTAGAGCGCGTCACCTCACCCACCGGGTAGGCGGTGGCTCTAAACAGATAAACCCCGCCAAAGCGAGGGTTGCGCACGGGCCGCAGGGCCAGGGTAATGGGCACCCCAGGCGCGGCAGGTGGGTCAAAGATAACGGTCAGGGTGCGGCTGTCGCAGCCTTCGCTGGGCTGCCCCAGGGGCAGGGGCACGCGGCCATCGGGGGTGTCGGCAAAGGCTTCGATGGCGTCTAGCCGATAGCGAAAGGTAGGGTCGTAGCCCTGCTCAAGGGCGATCTCTACCCGGTCGAGGGGTTCTTCGGCGGCGGCGGGAAAGTCAATGGTGAGGTAGTAGGTGGCGTTGCTGTCGCTGACCAGGTTGCGCGTGGCGTAGCTGTCGGTCAGGCGCAGCGGGTACGAAAAAGCCACGGTGCCATCGGAGTACTGAAGCGCTGGGGCAGCAGGCATCAGCCCCCAGGCCGAGCCTAGGGCCAGCAGGCTGGCTCCGGCGATCGCGGCCCCCCGTCTAACGGGTCGCCGTAGATGTCGCCATAGATGTCGCCATAGATGGGTATGGGCCATAGCTAGATCGTTGCGAAGAAGTTGTTGCGAAGGAGTTGTTGCGAAGGAGTTGTTGCGAAGAAATTGTTGCGAAGAAGTTGTTGCGAAGAAATTGTTGCGAAGAAGTTGTTGCGAAGAACTGCGTCAAGCTGAAACCAGCCTTCTAAAGGCTAGCGTTGCTGGTCAGGGATGCCCGCTAGACCTCAGCTATCAAACAGATTGAGCTGCACTTCTGGCTTCACCCGCATCACCACCAGGGTCATGTCGTCGTCGTTGCTGCGATCGCCGCCAATGAAGCGATCGAGCAGGTCAAAGGTGTAGTCTAAAATCTCCTCCGCCGAGGAGCAGTTGCGGCAGGCCCACTGCAAGGCCCGCTCCAGGTTTTCTTCTTCAAACCGCTCGCCGCGCGGGTTGGCCGCCTCGGTAAAGCCATCGGTGTAAAACACCACCGTGTCGCCGGGCTGAAGCTCTACCTCGGCCTCGCAGTACTGGGTATTCATATCTAGACCCAGCAGCATGCCGGGGGTGTCTAGACGCATGAAGGTGTTGGTCGCGGCCTGCCACAGCAGCGGCGGGTTGTGGGCCGCGTTGCCGTAGGCCAGGCGGCGGGTCTTGGGGTTGTACTCGGCGTAAAACAGCGTCACGAAGCGGTTAGAGCTTTCGAGATCGCTGTGCATGACAAAGTTTAGGTCTTGCAAAATGCGGGCCGGAGAGTGGCCGTTGAGCACTTCCGTGCGCAGCATGCCCCGCATCATGGTCATGATCAGCCCGGCGGGCACACCCTTGCCCATGACATCGCCGATGGCAAAGCTCCAGGGGGCCGCCGCCGTCTGCTGCGAACCGGCATGGCGCAGCTGGTCAAAGGTGGTGGGAATAAAGTCGTAGTAGTCGCCCCCCACCCGTTGGGCCGTCTGGCACTTAGCCGCCAGATCCATTCCCTGAATGGCCGGACACTGGCGGGGCAAAAGCTGTAGCTGAATTTCGGCCCCGATCTCGAGTTCGCGGTCGAGGCGTTCTTTTTTGCGCACCGCCGCCGTCAGCTCGTTATTCTCAATGGCTACCGAGGTCTGGTCGGCCACCAGCCGCACCAGCTTTTGGCGCGTCTCTGTCCAGGCGTAGTCGGGGTCGCAGCTAAATACGTAGAGCCGCCCGCGCTCCACATTCTGCACAATGATGGCGGTGCCAAACAGCTTAAAGTCATCGCCCAGGTAGCGGTTTACCTGGCGATCGAGGGCCAGCATGGCGTTGCGCGCCATCGACATGACGCTGCTCTCGGGGGCCGGCTGAAAACTGTTAGTCACCTGGCGGGTCGCCGCCTCCAGGGCCGATCGCACCCCCTGGCACTGGTCTTCGCTCTGGCAGTGCAGCCGCTCTAGGCGCACCTGCCCATCGGCGCGAAACAGCACTAGGGCACCGCCGCTGGCGTCAGTCACCCGGCTGGCAATCATGGGAATCAGCTCTAGGAACTGGTTGAGGTTGTTGAGGCTGCGCAGGGCAAACCCCAGGGAGCTGAGCAAATCTTGAATTTTGTACTGCTCACGCTGGAGTCTAGCCACCAGTTCCTTCAGGGCAAACACTGGCGGTGTATCGGGTAGGGCGCTACTGCTAGCGCTCTCAAAGGAAGGTGATGGCCCGGATGGCATGGGAAGAGCTGTCATGGACGACCTTGGCAGAATAGGCTCGAAAGCAGCTTTCGAAAAACCTAGCGAACGAAACGACCAACTAAATATATGAGCTAAACAAGAATTTGGCGCACGTTGCTGGGTTAAAGCTGAGAAAACCCTGATTTCTGGCTGTATGCAGCCGCTTTTGCCCAGACCCTCCCGGCCACCAGCGCCAGGCGATAGCCCATAGTAACGCACAAATTGAAGGCCAAGGATAGCATTCGTGAACGGCTTTAACTCCCTCTTGGGGGGGAGATGGGGAG
>QBMN01000132.1 GCA_003241845.1 Shackletoniella antarctica
CTACAATCTGAGGCCAACCGGTATCGATCGCAACCCCCTTCATAACTCATGCCATCGGAAAATGCTTGGCAAACTTAATTTGAGTAAGCCGGATTGCTTCATCGTGGGCCTGCTCAATGTCGTCGAGGTCGAGTAGGCCCACCATTTTCTCGCAGTAGGCGATCGCCTCCAGGCCCACCGACTCAGGGACGTAGTTTCGAGCAATGCGGCTGTCCCCATGCACTGGGTTTGCCCAGGTTTCCTTCATGGTGGCCGCATCCATACCGAATAGGCCCCGGTAAACATAGTTTGTCCAGTGGCCGTAGCGACCTCGTGGGTCTTTCTCCTGCACCTCCCAGCCCCATTCAGCGCGGGCGGGCTTACCAGCTTCCCTTGACATGATCCAGGTATGAACCCGCTGGCTGTCGTCTCGCGTGTAGACACGCTTGAGGAGGGTGTACGCCTGGGCATAGATGCCCTCAGCCGCGAACCATGCCAGAAAGTCGATCAATCCATCACGGGCAGGCTTCCGCAGCTTGCCGGGATTCTTAGCCCAGTCTCGTGCCAGGGCAACCCAGTCAGAAGCTTCTATGACCTGGTAACTATTGCCGTCCTCTCCAGAGATTTGGATCACCCTAAAAAGCTCTCCTGATGGGAGTTTGAGGTACGTACCCTCTTCGTTTTGGATCACCCTCTGAGTCAGTGTGTTTGAGGGGACATTGGTATGTCTATCCATCCCCCGGAAACCCATACCGATGGAGGGTTTGTCTGGCCCCAAGCCGTTGGGGTCAATAATGATGGCTTGAATCTCCCGGCTCTTGTAGCGCAGGGGGATGATTTGACCGGCGCGATATTCAGGCATAGCAACACTTTTGAAGAATCAACTATCGGGTCGGGCAGTGAGGATTCCTAATAAGTCACGTCGGAAGGCTCTCTAGCCTCAAGAGAATCAAGCCCACGCAGATGATAGAGCAGCAGGAACCGCTCATCCTCCGTCAGATCAAACCAGCGCTTGCCCCCCAATCGGTCAGCAATGAACTGGCGAATCACGTCCACAGACCAGCCCAGGCTCCTGATCTGGCGTTGAATCTGTTCATGCAGGTCTGGGTCATAGGGCGCAGGCTCTGCCTCCTGTGGAAAACGAGACTCATCCCCCCGTACCCCCCTTTCCGGAGTAAAAGAGTTTTTATCCGGCCCCAAATCACCGGCGCAGAGCGCCCCACCCTTCATAGTTTTCTCTAAGGGGTGTAATTCCTTGTTTTCCAAAGGTTCTAGCGATTTGGGTATCGCTTCAGATCTCGCCTCTGTGAGGGCTAGAAAGCTTGCTGGCAGGGCTATTACACCCTCTTGATGCTCTGGGTGCCAAAGACCCAGGTGTTTGTAGAGGGTCTGCTGGCTGACTTTGGCGGCTTGAGCGATCGCCTTAGCCCGAGCCGTAATCTGCTCCGGTAGCGTATCGGTGCGATCGAGTTCGGCGTAGGCGGCGCGAATACGGTTCTGGGCATTCTCGGCCTGTAGCTGGTTGAAGAGCACCAGTTCGCCCTGGGGGTGGCTGGTGTCACGGGTGGGGGCGGTGCCCATGGGCCAGTAGTAGTGCTCGACGGCTCTGACCCAGGCGGTGACCTTGCGCTCGATGTCGGGCTGGTGGCGGCAGTACTCCTCGTAGCCGGGGCGGGTGAGGGCGATGCGCAGGGTGTAGTCGATCAGGGCTTGGCCATCGAGCCGCTCAAAGACGCGGCCGTAGCAGGCGATGGTTTTGAGCAGGTGGTTGGTCTGGCCGTAGCCGGTCCAACCCTCGGTGATTTCGAGATCGAGATCCTGTCGCCAGCTCTCGACGGGGTGGCTGCGGCGCTTGGGCTTTTTGCGGTGGTTATCCCGGCCAATTTTCATCGCATGGCGCAGGGCATCCATGTCTTGGTGGCCAGCTGCGCCATCCCAGAGCCAGAAGAAGCGGGCCAGGCTGTCGCCAATGGGGTTGAGGGCATCGTCGAGCAGGCAGGAGCCGCTGCCGGGCTGAAGGGGCAGCCGGTGGCCCATGTATTGGATGAAGGTTTCGACGCCGTAGGCTTTGACGTTAGGGAAGATTTCGAGCTGCCCGGCCTGGAGCCTGAACCCCTGGGCTTTGAGGCATTCTTTGAGGGCAACGGCCAGGTTAAAGGTGTTAACCAGTTCGGCAAAGGGGATATACAGGTGCAGGCCACCGCTCCAGCTAGAGCGAACTAGCAGGGTACGGGTGATGCCGATGGTCTCTAGGGCGGCGCGGATCTGAGCCACCCCGTCGGTGGTGCAGTAGTCGCCGCCGGCATCGAGGTCGAGCAGGGCGTAGCGGGTGTCGTGGGTAAAGCGGACGCCGATCAGCTGGTTGGCGTCTTGCCAGTGGTTCCAGAGAACGCGGGGCCGCAGCGGGTAAGCGTTAACGGTTGTCCAGGCGGCTTTGACGGTGGCGTCATCCGGCAGGTCGGCGCGGATGAAGTTCCAGGGGTAGTGGCCGAAGATTTCACACAGCCGCTGGCCGGTGGGGTCAGCAGGGAGGGGTTCGGAACGGGGAATCCTAAGAGACTCCTCGCCCCATCTTGTAGATGCGGTCATGGGGGCTTCTCTCTCCTCAAAAAGAGCAATGGGTATTGCCCCGAGAGAAAGCCGGTGTTACCATGGCCGCATAAGAATTTTTGCGCGACTCGGGAACTGGTCCTCTCGGGTTTTCGCTTTTTAAAGAGCCGGTGGCATTTGCTGCCGGTTCTTTTTGCCTATTAAGGGTCTGGTCAGGACGCTTAATACTGATTCGCGCGATCGCTAGGGGGTCAACCCAGCGAAACGTAAATCATGGCCGGATCATAGTACAGGTGTCTACGCCGGGCAAGGCAAACGCTAAAAATTCGGTTTCATATGTTTTTGGGCGTTTATATCGGCCTCCTAACGTGCAACAAAAGATTGTGACTACCCCTCGCTCTGCGGTAGTTGCCATGGCTCTAGACCAGCGTCGCGGAGCTGCTGTTCTAGCTGGGCCACCTGTTCGCGCAGTGCGTCGGGTTCTGCGTAGGCCTCGCCCAGGGCAGATAAGTCTGCCTGGAGCCGTTGGGCGAGCAGGGCATCGCGATCGCTCTCGCTGCGCTCCACACCAAAGGCAGCATCAAAGCGACGTTCTAAGGTTTCAAGGCCCAGAGCTGCTACCAGGTTATAGGCCTGGCGGTTGCCCCGGCTGCATTGGTAGAGCCAAAACGCAAAGGTGATGTCGAGGGGAACTGCCGTGATTCGAGTCTGTCCTCTAACCTGCCCTTCTGATTCCACCTCTATTTGCTCAGAAGTTTGTGGCGTATAACCACTAGCTTGCAAGGCTTTGAGGGCATTTGATCGCAAAAAGTTTGTGGCGTTCTGCTGAGAAGTGCCAATCGCCTCAGCTGCGCCGGTGATGCTCATCCGGTAGCTACCATCGGGCATCTGGAATCCATCAATCGACAGTGAGCCGATCACCACAGGTGCCCGCCGGGCTTTGTCGCTGCCCTGGGTCATAACTGCTTACCTTCCACAGGGGCCGGGGGAATGTCGCCTGCCGCGATCGCGGCCTCGACGGCTTCCATTATTAGCGTCTCAACATAGTTGCTCATACTGCGATTCTGAGCCGCTGCAAGCTTTGCCAGCCCGTCTTTGTAGGGCTGATCCATATAGACCATCAATTTTGCTTTGTCTGTCGCCATGGGCAAATCATAGGCGCTTTCTTCAGGCATGGGCACACCTCGACAACAAGAAACAGCAATTTACGATCCTAGTATACACAAAGTATTATCACTATGCTATTACTATATTAAGACGCGAAACGGCATCAGCACAGGGCTGGGCCTAGTTGGCCCCCTGTTTGCTGTGCCAACCCGCGCCAAACCAGTACCGACACCGGACTAAGGAGCTTTTGCGATGACAACCGAAACCGTAAGTCTTCACGCTTTTTGCCGAGATAACGGCTTAGCCAAAACGACCGTGCGCCGTTGGCTGAATGAGAACAATTTCAGCACCAGCGACGGGCTAAGCCCTGAGGCGATCGCAGCGGCCACCGCGCAGTTCTGCCCCCAGGCTGAACCCGAGCCACCCGCCGGGGCCATGACCATCCACGCAGGGAATCACTGCACCACAATTGACTTGCCCAACTACCAGGGCATGACCGTAGACCTTGCCCAATTCAGGGACTCTGAAGCGCTGATCATTGATGACCCCATGGCCGTTGCCGCGCAGTTTCTCCAGACTGCCGATCTGATTCAGGGGGCTTTAGGTGCCGACATCGCCGCCCGTGAGCAGCGATTGCAGCGGACCAAACAGGCCCAGCAGGCCGTTGCCGCCAAAGCCCAGGAATTGAGCCTAGAGCAGCGCCTCTACCGGCTGCAAACTGGCCAGCTTGACCAGCAGCAAACCGACGAAACCACCGCCCTGGCCGATGCCCTAGCGCAGCTGCAAAGCCTGGGAAAGCCCGCCGCCGAACCCGCCGCGCCTGGTGCGTAGCGCTGGGCCTGCTGATTGCGATCGCGATTTTGATCGCGCACTGAGCCACTTACCCCGGTTAGCACGATGATCTACCGCTTTATCAACTCACTGCCGAGGCCCTGGCGCTTCAAGGCCCAGCGTCTGTGGATGCACACCCGTGACCTGCGTGATGCGTTCTGGCGGCAGTCACCCGCCCTGCTGTTTCAGGCGGCTTTTGTGGTGCCCCTCGTTGGGTTGCTGCTGCTGTGGCCTCTGGTGCGGCTGGCTCCATTCCTGACTGCCCTACTGCTGGCCTATGGCCTGTTTTTACTGCTGCTCTCAGGGTGCCGAGCGATCACCCTGTGGATGGGCAGGTAGCCCGAGATCGCGCAGCGTCCCCTAGGAATCGCACCGTGCCCCCACTACCTGGTGAACCGCTATGAAACCCGCCGTCAAACCACAAACCAAAGCCCTCAGCCTCACCCTTAGCCCGGTGGGGCAGATTGTCCGCGTGATGGGGCGCATCCCCCAGCGCACCAAGATTCTAGGCATCCTTGGGGTATCAGCTCTAGGAGTCGGCAGCGCCGCTATCCTGGCCACCGTTGCCACCGCGCCCGATACCGCTCTAGAGGGCAACCGCCGCGCCGCCTACGACTTTGTGAGTGGCGACCCCGCCATCATGGCCGGGGTTAGCCCCGACGACCTGCCCGAGGATGCCCTAGCCAAACTCTTTTTGGTGATGCCTCATTTCGATGCCTGGCTGGCCGACCAGATTGATAGCGACATTGGGGCCATGCTCACCAATGAGTCTCTGCGCTTGGCCGCAGCGGCTCAGAAGGAGGCCAGCGAAGGCGCAATCGACACCATCGACCCAGTAACCGACATCGACCTGAAAGGGTGCCTACAGCAAATGACCGCGCCCCAGTGCGTGCTGCTGCGCTATGCCGCTGACGGGCTCAAGACCTACCACGAGGCTACCGACAAGGGCGATGTGTACGAGGCCATGGGCGGGGTGCTGCGCTACCGCGCCGCCCTGGCTGCCCTCTACCCGGTGGAGCAGCGCCATCCCCAAACCCAACTCACCCTCAAGGGGTTGAAGAACTACCGCCTGAGCATGTTCGACATTGCCCGGCTGCTGCCCGCCAGCCTGGGGCCGACCGTCGAGTTTCGTGCCCCCTTGGGTGACACCAGCCCAGCGGCCACCGTGGAACAGGGGGTGAACTGAGATGGGCTACCTCTGCGATCGCACCCAACAGAATCTTGCTTGATTAGCCACCGCCGCCGCTGCTCTGATGCTGACCACAGGCGGGGCCATGGTGCTGAAAAACCCGCAGCTGCAAAGCGAAGCGGTAACCGATGCCTACCGGGCCGGTCGCCTTCGCCAGGAATACCGCGCCCCGCAGGCGATGACCGGACGGGTCGCCGGTTATCTGCTGGCCGCCCTGGGCCTGCCTGTGGGGGCGGTCGGTGCCATGCTGGCCGACAAACAGCCCCGCAGTCTCACTCCCACCCCAACGCCCCACCCCGACGACCAGGGCCGCCTGGTCATCACCGGCGACGACCTCCAGGCGGAGCTACAGACCCGGATTGCTGACCTGCTCTATGCCAACGACTGGTTGCGGGCTTGCCTCAAGTCCAACGCCGTCATCATTTGCGGCGATATGGGCAGTGGCAAGACCACTATCGCCGCCGCGATCGCGCTACTGCGTGAGCTGCTGTGGGGCTGGGAGACGGCCATTCTCGACCCCCACGCCGACGACAACCTAGAAACCTGGCTGAATGGCCGGGTGTTTGGGGCGGAGTCGCTGGCCAGCAAAACGCCGGATTACCAAATAGCCGATGCCTGGGGCCAGTACCGCCAGCGCAGCCAGGCCCACCGCAGCCTGGTGCTCGATGAGTTCAGTAGCTGGGGGGTTGGTGGCGAGAAGTCGGTGCTGGGCAGCCTCACGCCTGATGTGATGAAGCACGGCACCGCCGACGCCCGCAAGTTTCTCCACCATGTTATTTACCTAGTCCACGGTGAAGAGAACGGCATGCTGGGTGGCACCCACGTTAATTCTGGTTGGCAGGTGAAGCTCAAAACCAAGGCGGTCGGCATTCGCCTGGTGGCTGACTACGACGACTGGGGCGAGCCGAAGTTCACGGGCAAGGCCGAGTTCAAGCCCGCTGGCAAGGACTGGACGGACGCCAATTTTCAGCCCTTTGCTATCCCTGGCTTATTGAAGCCGGGAGCACTCAAAGCGCAGCTAGGCACCGCCCTGGAGTGGTTAGAGATTGGCATTGACTCCGACCCCTGCGGGGAGCAGTTGCTCGACCCCAAGCTGAAGCAGGCCATCGAGGCGGAGTTAACCCAGAGCTTCGATGATCCAGCCCTGATTCAACGATTAGAAAATATCGCCCAGGGGCCGGTGATAGGTCACCCAATTGACGGCACCGCCGCATCAGAGCCAATGGTTGATTGGCAGGTGGTAAAGGGCCGCCCTGATGCTGTTGCCTTAGTCGCCTATTTGAAGCGCAAGAAAATGGCCGAGGTTGACCCCAGAAAACTACAGCAAAACTGGGGCCGAAACCAAGGATTGAAAGCTGAGGACATTCAGGAGCTACTCGACCTGCTGACGGCAATCGGCGCAGGTCACTGGCTCACCGATGCCTCAGCACAACCAAAAATCTGGGAACTACGGATTTCGCCCGACCACCTCCCAGATCTCTAGGTTTGTTGGTTGTGTTGTGTTGTTGTGTTGACGGCTGGGTAAGGGTTTAGGCGTTTCGCCCCAGCACAACACCGCACAACAGCACAACGCCACACAACAGGCCCACAACAGGCTACACAACACCCTTTGAGAGGTAACTCTATGGCCAAGCATCAAGAGCCCACCACCATCCACTACAGCCCCACCGGGGGCACCGGACGGCACCGCGAGGGCAGTTTCATTCTGGAGGTTTCGACCGGCTTCTATGGCGTTTGGTGGGCCATTACCCACCCCGGCAAAACGGTCTTGCGCACCCTCGGGGTGATTGGCGGTTTAAGTGCTGCTGCATTCCTGATTGGAGGCGGTGCTCACTTAATAGCCGGGGAGCCGGGCAGCGCCCGGCTAAATGGCGCTGACCCCACCGCAGCGGGTCGGGTTATGTCTGACGTGATTCGTCCCCACGTTCAGCGCAGCGCGGTCTATGTCAACGACAGAACCCGCCCCGAAAACATGCCCGATGCGATCTCGGAGGCGTCATTCCGCCGATGACTACCCGCGTCCTTTGGGGCGCTGTGGCCTTGCTCTGGGGTGTCGCGATTCTCGATGCCCTAGAGCCGGGTCAGTACCGCTTCAAGTTTCTCCCGAGCAACATGCCAGCCCTGATAGAGATTGAGGCCGATGGTAGCCGCCCAAACAATTGAGCTTCGCTTGCCCTACCAGGGCTTGATTACTGCCGCCCTGGTGGCGATTTCAGCCGCACCACCGGCTCTATTCATCCTTCACCCCCAGGTGAACCGGGTCGGGGATGTGCTGCTGCACGAGGGTATCGAGATCAAGGTGTTGGGGGTCACCCTCTACCAGCGAGAGCCCGTGCTGGTCGCCCAGGACGCGAGCAGCATCGCCCCCAGCGCCCACGAAACAGAACCCATCAACGTGGGGGACTCGATTGCTGGGTATCGGGTGACCAGCGGCTATGGCGCGCGGCCCAGGCCCTGCCAGGGGTGTTCATCGTTTCACCCGGCGATTGACCTGGCCACCCCCACCGGCACGCCGATCTATGCTCCGGGGGAGGTGGCGGTGCAGTGCAAGCGCGGGGGCGGGGCGGGCAACTATGCCGAGTTTGACTACCAGGGCATCACCCACCAGCTGCTGCACCTAAATAGCTGTGCACCGGGCCAGTACGACCAGGGCGAGCGCTTTGCCGCCACCGGGGCCACCGGCGTGGGCACGGGGCCACACCTCGATGTGCGGGTAAAGCAGGGGGGCCAGCGGGTCTATCCCAGCCAGCAGGTGATTAAAGCTATCCTCGACCCCAGTGCGTTTAAGCTGGCTGGCCCTGTCGCACCCGCAGGAGCCATCACTGACGACACGTTGAAACGGGCGATCTGTCGGGCTGAGGGGACATGCGATCTCAGTGGCAATCCCAACCACGCCTACAGCAGCCACACCGACCCCGGCAACCGCAAGCGCAACCTGGGATTTTTCAGCTACCAGCACGGGGCCAGCAGTCCCCAGGAGGCTGACCAGAAGCAGCTGGCCCGGCTGAGGGTGGTGGAGTCGCGCTACGTCGCCCAGTCCCAGGCCAAGTTTGGGGAACCGTGCTCTAGGGCCTGTATGGTGGCCTGGCTCGATGCTTTCAATCAATCTCCAGACGCGGGCAACCGCTTTATCAAGTTTCTAGCCACGGCTGACCCCAGCCCCCAGCAGCTGATTGACGCTCGGGCGGCGGCTCTATCAGAGTCGCGGCGGGAGGTCGGTGCCCCCAGCTCTATGAATGTGCCCGCTGACCAAAAGCGGCGGGTCGATGCCCTGTTGGAGCAGGTGAACTGATGGACTCAATACCTGTCCCTGCAACTCTAGCTGAGGCGATCGAGCGTTACCGACTGGTGCTCACGCTTATGGAGTGCTCAGAAGAAACGGCCGCTCTGCTGGTGGTGGCATCCCTACTGCTGGAGGGCCACACCGAGGCCTAGCAACCGGGGAGGAATGTCTGATCGTACTGAGGCACTGCTACTCTAGCCCAAGCGGAATTTCACACCAGCCCCGGCGATCTCGCTGGGGCTTTTTACTGCCCAAAACAACACCCTCATCAGCACGGAACCAGCGGGGTTTCAAACCTTGATGAAAGAGAAAAGCCAATGGAATAACGACGACGGTTGTGGCGTATACGCCTCAGCCATGGGGAGCTTCGAGGATATTTGAGCACAAAGTTTGTGGCGTTTCACTGCGATCGCCTCAGGCCAGTATCACTGGCCTCCCACAGCAGCTCTTTCGTGAAAAGTTCCAAAATTTGTCCAGCGCAGCGCTGGACAGTTACCCTCAAGCTGCATCGGCGTAAGCCAGAACGAATAGTTGCTCGATCAGGCAACTATTCCACTCACCAGACCGCTGACCCATTTAAGGCCGCTGGGCATAAACCTCTCTCCTCTCTTGCTTGGGAGTTACCCGGCAGCCATGATCCATCTATCTGATCGACTCGTGGATGACGGCGATCGCCCACAGGCAGCCCAGTAAGACGAGCGATCGCACCAAGAACAGCTCCAGCCCCACCACAATAGCCTCAGCCACCAGGCACAGATCTAGAGCAAAGGCCACCACATAGGTGATGGTGCAGCCCAACAGCCCTAGGGCAAAATACTTCATCACGTTGCCGGTAAAATCCATCAGCCAGCTTTGCCGATATTGACGCTTCATGTATGGACGTTTCATGGGGTGAATCTCCTTGGAAGAGAAACCGGGTTGTAGGGCAAAACCCCAGGGTTCTTTGATGGATAGCCAAGGATCTTTGGCCTACCCACAGTAGAACCCTGGGGTCTGCAAGCGAGGTACTAGGGAAAGTAGGGCAGCACCAGCAGGGTGTTGCCTCGGCGACCAACAATGCTGACCGGGGTGCCAGCGGGCAGCACGTAGCGGGGGTCGGGTACACAGAGCCGCGCGGCCCAGGTGACATTCATGATTTTGACTTGGCCGGGGAGGTGGCCTGCGATCGCACTCTCCACCACTCCATCCAAGGTGTGTTCAAACAATTCCGCCTGAGACGATTCCAGAATTTGCATGGTGTAGCTCCAGTAGGCAACGTTTTGAGATTAAGCAGGACGTATCAATAGCTCCAGATGCCAGAGGCTTCTTGTGTAGCTTTAGCCTGATTAGAAAAACAGTCTTTAGCAGGCAAGGGATTTAATTCCAAGACGATAGAGTTTTGAGAATGTCTCATCGAAAAATGGAGATTGAACATTCCGATAGAGGCACAAATAAGCCTCATAAAAACCAGGAATAAATAATCAAAACAGGAGATATGTCAGGCCCTATTCATAGCAATTTTCCAGGAACTATGCTTATTGAATTGATTGAAATTATCGGTTAATTCGCTCTTGAACTTATTCATAATTACCCACGCAAAGCAATTTGTAATGCGGCAATATAGTGACAGTTATACCACCTCTTACACGGTTCATAATGAGGATTTCTACGGCACCTCGACCTGGGTAGACGCTGCTTGCTACAGCTAATACTTGACTTGCTTCCTCACGTAGATTAGCAACTAATTTATGGTTTCCAGCTCTGGCTGCAGTATCAATTGCCCGACTGTATGCTGAATGAATGGATTCATAAGAAGCATAGTTAGTGCCAGAGCTTAGCCACCGCCATGTAAAGTGGTTGGGACGTTCAATTTGTGGTCGACGTGCACTTTTGTTAATAAAGCGATAGTCAAAGTGAAGGATAGCCCAACCAGGAGGAGCAGTATAGATTCTACTAGTCCAATATTGGCTAGTTGTGCGCCTGGAATTGGTCAATGTCACCTGTGGTTCGTCAGCAAATCGAGTTTCTCCTAGTTTGCAAGCATGGGCAGCCTCAGAAAGTAAAAGACTTGTCAGGGGAATTAAGGCCATTGCTTTAGCGGCCTTAAGTGCTCCTTTAGAAAAAAGTTTCATGGATATAAATTTCCAAAATAGATAGGTGATCGAGCTTTTTACTGAAGAGGTCTCTCTAGCCAAAATAAAAATAAGATCGGCTTTAGAGAGATCACTCGGTCATGTCCTAAAGCGGTGAAATGATGATCTGATCGAGACAATTCATCCTTATGCCAGCAATCTATAGCGGTTCCTGGATGCATGAGGTACACCTCGACTGAGAGGAGCCTTGCAGCTTATAGGTTAGGGCAGCTGACATGTACCTCATCCAAATAAAAACCACTATATATGAGTGTTGATTGAAAATAGAGTACACCCTGATATATAGCGATTCGCTTTGAACTATGCCTAGCGAATTGATTGAATTTGCCGATTGATTCGTTCTTGAAACTGAAAAGGAGTGCCCACACAAAGCAATTCGACCTGCGGTACTACAGTGACAGTTCTAGTCCCTCTGAATCGGCCAGCTGCTTCCTTCATAATGACGATTTCTACGGCACCTCGATCTGAGTAGACACTGCTTGCTACAGCTAATGCTTGACTTGCTTCCTCACGTAGATTGGCAACTAAGTTGTAATTTCCAACTCTAGCTGCGGTATCAATTGCCCGGCTATAGGCGGAATTAATAGCTCCATAAGAAGCATAGTTAGCACCTTGGCTAACCCACCGCCATGCAAAGTGGTTGGGCCGTTCAGTATGGGCTCGACGTGCATCTTCGTTAATGAAGCGATAGTTAAAGTTAAGGATGGCCCAGCCAGGAGGAGCGGTATAGGTTCCACTAGCCCAATATTCGCCAGTTGTGCGCCTGGGAGTGGTCACTGTAACTCTTGCTCCGTTAGCAGATTGAGTTGACCCTAGTTGGCAGGCACTAGCTGTCTCAGATAGTAAAAGGCTTGCCAGGGGGATTAAGGCCATTGCTTTAACAGCCTTAAGTGCTCTTTTAGAAAAACTGTTCATGGGTAGAAATCTCCAAACTAGGTAGGTGATCGAACTTTTTACAGAAGACGTCTCCCTTGCCGACATAAAATTAAAATCGGTTTTAGTAGAGATAAATCGGTCATATCCTGAAGCGGTGGAACGGTGTCCTGCTCAGGACATTTCAACCTTAGTTCGGCCCTTTATGTAAGTATTGTTTTGTTAGCTAACTCTCTCCAAACCGCGATTTTCTCTGACACATTGACTTCGCTGACGGCTTGGGGCGCTAATCCTGTGAGACTTTTCTCACAAAGTCAGCGGCGGCCAACATTGGGCATAAAACAGTAAAAGAATCCAAACTTCCATGCGGATTCTGGGTGCATCGCTCTGTAGCTGTTTGGCAAGCCCCCCATCTGTTAGCCCTATGAACCGCCAAGACTTTGAAGCATGCCTAGAGCGGCTAACGCCGAAACAACGAGAGATCCTGTGGCTGTTTTTGGACTGCCCCGGCGACGAAGCCATCGCCAAAAGATTAGTCTGCACCACCGCCAATGTCCGCGCCCACCTGGCCAACATCTGCAAGACCTTTGGCTACACCAACGGCGAAGGCGAGTCATATTCCTACCGGCAAGATGTGGTGCAAGACTTTATTCAGCACTATCCCGACCGGGTCAGCCCCCAGTGGCACGAGCGCCTAACCTTTACCCAGGCCCAGCCCGAGTCGCCCGATTTCCCCGGTCGGCCCCTGAAGGTGAACTCGCCCTTTTACCTAGAACGGCCCTACGCCGAAGATAAAGCTCTCAAGGTGCTCAACCCTGGGGCACTGGTGCGCATTCGCGGCCCCCGCAAAACCGGCAAAACCTCGTTGCTCAACCGCACCCTGCACAGTGCTAAAGACCAAGGCTGCCACACCGTGGCGGTGAAGCTATACCGCGCCGGAGACGACATTTTGCAGGATGTGGAGAGCTTTTTGCGGTGGTTTTGCCTAGAGATTAGCGACGGGGTGGAGTTGCCCCCCAACCTAGACAACTACTGGAACGACCAGCGGGGCTACGCCTCTAGCTGCTCTGAATATTTGCAGCGCCACGTGCTGGGCCAGCTCACCCAGCCCCTGGTGGTGGGCCTAGACGAAGCCGACTGCCTGTTTGAGTACCCCAAAACAGCCAAAGCCTTTTTTAAGCTGGTACGCGGCTGGTCAGAGGAGGGTAAAACCTCAGAACTGTGGCAAAATTTTCGCCAGGTGGTGGTCTATGCCACCGAGGTCTATATCGACTTCGACATTCATGCCTCCCCCTTTAATGTGGGCACCCCCATCAAGCTGCTGCCCTTCAAGCCGGCCCAGATTCAAACCCTGGCCCAGCGCTATGGCCTCGGCGGCTTTACCCAGTCCGAGTCCGAGGCCCTGATTGCCCTGGTGGGAGGCCATCCCCATTTGGTGCAGTTGGCGCTGTACCACCTGCACCAGTCGCCCCAGCTCTCGCTCAAGGCCAGCATTGCCGATGCCACCAGCCAAACCGGCCTCTATGGCGACCACCTCAGAACCCTGGCCGACACCCTCAGCCAGCACCCACCCCTGGCTGAGGCGTTTAACACCGCGATCGCCACCTCTGGTCAACCCGTCACCCTAAACCCCAAGGTCGCCAAGCAGCTAGAAGGCATGGGCCTCGTCACCCGCAACGATGTTGCGGTACAGATCAGTTGCCAGCTCTACCAACGCTATTTCCAAACCCATCCGCCGATTTAGAAATTCAAAATTAAAGGTTCAAATTTTGAATTGATAATTTTGAATTCCCCCACCCCACTCCATC
>QBMN01000133.1 GCA_003241845.1 Shackletoniella antarctica
CGGTTTTGGCCTTAGTAGGTGGTGTTGATGAGCGATCTTCAGCGTTTTGCAGGTCGCGGTCAGTCCAGGGTTGAGGGTCGGGGGTATAGGCGCGACCGTTGCCCCCAGGGGCGCGCGCAGGGGGGGCAGGGTTGATCGGCTGGTTGGCCTGGCTTGGGCTGTTGCGATCGCCGTTCCCACGGGCAGAATTTTGGGGAGCAGAATCTTGGGGTTCAGCCGCTTGGGGCGCAGCATCTGGGGGCACAGCATCTTGGGGCACAGCATCTTGGGGCGCAGAATCTGGGGACACAGAATCTGGGGATTCAGCCGCCTGGGACAAAGGCTCTCCAGAGCTGAGGTCTAGACCGGGCTTGATATCCCCCGCTTCTGGCTCACTCTGACTGGAGCTGCGCTGGCCAGAGTCACGGGGCGGTGGCACCGGCGGAATTTCTTGGGGAAAGTTTGGATCTTGAGGTCTCATGGGTTAGCCCAGCTACCGGCATACGCTGCAAGGGCAGCCCCTAGGGGCCGATCCCTCTCAATACTGCCACGATTCTTAGCCATCTTAGGCCAGAGATCTAGTCCAGCAATCTAGTCCAGAGAGCTAATGTTGACCGGGCGCTGCCCTAGCCCAGACCCTGGTGCAAAATCAGGCGGTTGCCGTCGGGGTCGTAGGCGTAGACTTCGCGCCCGTGGGAGGCCGTCATGATTGGCCCAGGGGGCGGGTAGCCCAGGTGGGTGAGCAGGGCGATCGCCGCCGCCAAATCTACCACCTCTAAACACAGGCTCATCGCCCCGCTGTTGGGCGCGCTAAACTGAGCCGCCTGGTCAAACCTGGGCCTAAAAATCGCCAGCCTCAGCCCCGGCAGACAAAATTCGGCGTAGCGATCGGCCTGGTAGGGCTTGGCCCCCTGCCCTAGCAGAGCACCGTAAAACTCTACCAACGGCTCCAACTTGGTGCTAGATAGGGTGATAAAAGCACGGGTGCAGCCGAGAGAAGCGTCAGCAATCATGTCTGTAGTCAAGGGAATCGCTTGAATGTCTCATGGCGTGATGGTGGGCAATGCCCGCCTTACCCTGTCAAGGTGGAGCTGATTTAGGGGCGCTTCCTTGGATTGGCCGCTGGGCTTAGGACTAAAAGTCCTAGGCTCAAAGCCGAAATCCTCTGAAGAGGATTGGCGGCGAGTTCCCTAGTGCAGCGTCAAGACTAAAATTTAGGGTGCCGTAGGGTGCATTCGCGCAGCAATGCACCGCAATTAGGCTTACGCCCAGAAAAGCCATACCCTAAATTCATGCCCTGACAGACCACTAGTCTGCTTTAGCAGACTTTCGCTGTGAGCCAGGGAGTTCACTCCCTGGTGGTTGTGGCTGGCAATGCCCGCTAATCCATCTCCCACTCCGCTGCATATTGCAACATCAGCGGCGGCAATTGCAGGTCTTTTGGTGTCTTGCACCGGGCCTCAAAGATTCCCAAAATATCCTTCATGGCGGGTTTGCCCTTGCTGCTGCCGGTAATGCCGCTGGCGATCACCACGGCACAGGCTCCGTTGCACTCGCTCTGCCAATGGTGCCAGCGCTCCAGTAGTTTGCGATCGGCACTGCCGGCGGTTTCGTACTCGGCAAACAGGTGCAGTTCGCCATCGCCGGTTTGCAGCAGCCCTAGCTCAAAGGCATCGCCGCTAAAGGGATCGCTGCCGGGGTTAAAGCACACCGCCTGTACCCCCTGGGCGGCTTGCAGCTGCTGAATCAACACTTTAGCCTTGGGGCGCGAGGTCTGAATCAGCACCACCGGCAGGTCGGGCGGCTCGGCAGCCCCGTTGGTTTGAAAGGTATTGGTTTGAAAGGCATTAGTTTGAAAGGCATTGGTTTGCAACACATCCGCTGGCGATGCATGCTTTTGAAAGACAGTTCCCTGGGGCTGAAAGGTGACCAGCGGGTCGAGGCCGGCGGTGGCCAGCAGCTGCCGCCGATACTGGGTGAGAATGATGATCGCCCCCTCCGGCACGTAGTCGTCGCGCAGCACCGGAAAGCCGGGCCGGCTGGTGGGGCCATCGCCTAGGGCTTCGTCGGTTTGGTCGGCTAGGTCAGCGGTGACCTCAGGCAGGGTTTTGACGGTGATTTTTAGGGATGACGAGCCGCCATTTTTCTCCGGGTTTGGAACTTTGTAGCTACCCTGGATGGCTTTGAGGGATGGCTTTTCGAGCTGAGCACGGTAGCGGGTGACAAAGCGCTGAATTGCCTCCATCGCCACCAAAAATGTCGCCCCCTCTTCGTCGGCCAGCTGGCTGCGCATGCCCTCTAGGGGGTGAATGCTGCCAAAGTCAGGCTGCACCGCCTCTGGGGCCGTGGCCAGCCAGCTGATGGGCTGGGGAGCCGTAGAGAAGGGTTCGTCATCAAACAGTTCGAAGTTGAGGAACAGGCAGTCTTGTTCTAAGAAGGCCTCCTGCATTTGCTTGGGCGACTGCTGCCCTAGCAAAACCCGCTGGCGAAACTGCTTGAGCGAATCGAGCGATCGGTACATCAGCAGGCCGTACTCGACCCCACCCATGCCCAGCATCGACACGTAGAGGGTTTCAATCTCCCAGGCGTTGATCTCAACGGCCAGCACCTGCTGCTCGTTGAGGCTGTTCCAGGGGGCTAGCTCCCAGATCTCCATGGCCTGGTTGACCATGGCCTCGGCGTAGCGGGGGGGCAGTTCGGCCTCGGTCATCTCCGCCGACTGCTGCAGGGCGTTAAACAGCTCGTCGATCAGAGGCAGCTCCGGGGCATAGTCGATCGCAATGTCTAGGCCCTGAAGCGCGCCGCGCAGGTAAAACTGAATTTCGCGATCGCTCACCACAATCTTTTGAGGCCGGGCGGGAGTCAGATTGCCCTGGGGAGATTCGATCGCCTGGAGCAGCGTGCGGACTACCGGCTCGTAGCCGCAGGTGGTGGGCACAATGGTCAGCCCGCGCACCGCACCGTGGCTGCTGTCGACCCAGAGAATGCAGTCGCTGGTTTCGGTATGGCGCTGCCGGAGACCGCTGTCGTCGTCCATCAGCCCGCCCACTGAGCGGCGATCGCCCTCCCACACGCTGGCCACACGGGGCAGCCGCTTTAGGCGATCTAGGGTAATGCGGTTCAATCGGGTCATGGGCGGGGCATGGGCTAAGAGCAACGACGTGGGGAACAAAAAGCAGACCCCTGGGCCAGCGATGGCCGCTGGGAACAGCTGTGGTCAGCATAGCCAAGTTTAATCGCCAACTGCCCACCATGGCGCGAGTTGTGCTCGCGATGATGGGGCCTTGTTCAGCGGCCTAGCCTTGGTCTCAGGGCCGATGGGGCCATGGCCTGCCCCTGCGGCAGTCATAAACTATAGAAAATCATGGGGGCAGCGGCTAAGGCGGCGGCGCGAAGGTGTTAGATTTCAAATGTTAGATTTCAAAACAATTTAGGCTGACCTGGTTTCGACCGAGGCAACTCTGTCTATGATGTAGAAAGCTGTACTTACATCGAAAGGTTGCAATGGCTCAAGCCACCGAACAAGCCCAGGGAATTTTGATGTCGGAAACTGCTCTCCGACACGTGAAGGCGCTTCAGCAGTCCAAGGGGGGCAAAGACCTTTGCCTGCGGGTGGGGGTTCGCCAGGGCGGCTGTTCTGGCATGTCCTACACGATGGATTTTGAAGACCCCACCAACGCCAACGAGCACGATGAGGTCTACGACTACGACGGCTTCCGCGTCATCTGCGACAAAAAAAGCCTGCTCTACCTCTACGGCCTCATGCTCGACTACAGCGACGCGCTGATCGGCGGTGGCTTTCAGTTCACCAACCCCAATGCCGTGCAAACCTGCGGCTGCGGCACATCTTTTGGGGCGTAGTACTTCAACGGCGGCAGAGATCGCGAATTGCGGTGCCCGGCATCCGGTTCGCGGCAAACAACCTGCCGCAAATCGTGCACCGTACCCCTCTCCCCCCGCTGGTTCATTTCCTGCCTGGCGACCATTTGTGGTTAGCTAGATGTTGGCCCAGACATTGACCGACTATGACTCAAACCGTAGAAACCCTGTTCGATGAGGGCATCGAGCGCTACAAGGCAGGTGAAGATCCTGCTGAGCTGATTCCTGTGTTTAAGGATCTGTGCGATCGCGCCCCCAAGAGCAGCGCCGCCTGGGCCTGCCTAGCCTGGCTCTACCTGCTCACCGATAAGCCCAGTGCCGGCCTCAAAGCCGCCCAAAAATCTGTTAAGCTCAACCCCCAAGACCCCCAGAGCCGGGTAAACCTGGCGGTGGCCATGCTCGACGCGGGTAAGCCCGGCGTGCGCGAACAGGTGGAGATTGCCGAGCAGGTGATGACCGTTGCCGATGACCTGCGGGCCGAAGTCATGCAGAGCATCGACGACGGCCTCGCCCGCAAGCCCGACTGGAAGAGCCTGGCCCGCGTTAAGCAGTGGTTGACCTAGGCACCGTGAGGAAACCTGCCTGACCGGCTGGAACTTGGAAAAAGGCTTGTACCAAATCCGAATCACATAACCCCGATTTCCAAAAGGCCAGACCGTAGGGGCGTATTGTATTCGCCTCAGTTGAACAGGGGGTGCTAAGCAGGATTTGGTATTACCCCTAGAGAAACCGTTCCTGACAGAGCTGGCGGAAATGTTCGCCCCGCTGCTCAAAGTTGGGGTACTGGTCAAAGCTGGCACAGGCCGGGGAAAGCAACACCACCGAGGCCCCGAGGGCGGGGGCAACCTCAGCCCCGCGCGCCACCGCTCGATCCATGGTTTCGACGATTTCGTAGGCGGTGTAGCCTGCGATGTCTAGGCGCTGGGCAAACTGGGGGGCGGCATCGCCAATTAGCAACACCGTGGCGGCCCGCGCCTGAATGTGTTGCACCCAGGCGGTGTCATCCCCTTCCTTGGCTTCGCCGCCGGCAATCAGCACAGACCCAGCGGCCACCGATCGCAGCCCTACTTCGGCGGCATCGTAATTGGTGGCCTTAGAGTCGTTGATAAAGTCGATGCCCTGCCAGGTGCAGATGTGCTCTAGGCGGTGGGGCACGCCGGGGAAAGATTCGACTCCAGCGGCGATCGCCTCACCATCCAGCTCCGCCAGGCAGGCCGCCGTCACCGCCAGCAGCAGGTTTTGCTGGTTATGGTCGCCCACCATACGCAGCGCGTCGGCCCGCACGATGGGGATGCCCTCAAACTTGACCCAGCCCGCTTCGATGTAGGCGCAGGGACGCAGAGGGGCGATCGCCCCCTTGCCCCCCACGCTCGTCCAGTAGCCGTCAGGAAATTCCTCGGGCAGGTGCTGGCGCAGGTAGGGGTCGTCGCCGTTAAACACCGCCACCTCTGACCGGTGCACTAGCGAGGCCTTGATCTGAGCGTAGTGCTCGACGGTGCGGTGGCGCTGGAGGTGATCGGGGGTGAGGGTGGTCCACAGGCCAATTTTTGGGGCCAGGGTGGCGGCGGCCTCGATCTGGTAGCTGCTCAGCTCGGCGATCACCCAGTCGGGCACCGTGGGCTGGAGGGCCAGCTCGCAGGCGGCGTAGCCAATGTTGCCGCAGGCGGGGGCATTGAACCCAGCGGCCTGGAAGATGGCGGCGGTGAGGGCGGTGGTGGTGGTTTTGCCGTTGGTGCCGGTGATGCCTACCCAGGGGCGATCTTGCAGAAACCGCCAGGCCAGCTCCATTTCGCCAATTACCTCTAGGCCGTTGTCGCGGGCGGCGGCTAGGGGCGGGCTATCCCACGGCACGCCGGGGCTGACCACCAGCAGGTTGGTGCGGCTGTCGGGCACAAAGCTGTAGTCGAGCAGCACGCTGATGCCCTCTTGGCTGAGGGCGTTTTGTTGCTCAACCAGGGCGGGGCTGGAGCTGCGATCGCTCAGCACCACCGTCCAGCCGTCGCGCCGCAGCAGTCGCGCCGCCGCCACCCCAGACTTGCCTAGACCAATTACGTGGGCATTTTTCATTGCACCCTATCCTTTAACGATCGCCCCAAAGTCGCCCAGCACCAGCGCGTGGTTGCGCAGCAGCCCCAGCAGGTTGAGCCGGTTTTGCCGCACCGCCGGGTCTGCGGCCATCACCAGCACGCTGTCGGGGCCGTCAAAGAAGCCGCTGACCACCGGGGCCACCTGCTCTAGGCCAGCCACCAGCTGGTCGTAGTCGCGGCTGGCCTGGGCCGCCTGGGTCTGGGGCACCAGGGTCTTGAGCGCCGCAAACAGCTCGGTTTCTGACTTAGCCTCTAGGGCGGCGGCGGCAATCACCCCCTCGGGGTCGAGCACCTGGGTGTCGAGGGTGCCCTGGGCCGCTAGACGGGTGGCGCGGTTGACGGTTTCGTATACCTTATCCATGCGGCCGCTGCGGCGCATCTCCTGTAAGAACAGGGCGCGGCCCTTCACATCCAGCGGATCATGCAGCGCTCGGGCACTGATCACTGCATTCACCAGGTCGTAGTCAATTCCTAGCTCATCCTGCAAGAGCGTCTGCACCCGCTGCAAAAAGAAATCGTGCAGCTGGGTTTGCAGCGCCTCGGGGGCGTTGACCGCCAGGGCAGCATCTTGGGCAAAGTCTTGAACGACGGTGTCGAGGAGCCGAGTCAGGTTGAGGGGCAGCGCCGCCGCCCAGATGATATTCAGCACCGCATTGGCGGCCCGCCGCAGGGCAAAGGGGTCAGAAGACCCAGTGGGGATCTGCCCGGTGCTAAAAATGCCCACCAGGGTATCGAGGCGATCGGCGATGCCCACCACCTGGCCCACTAGAGTTCTAGGCAGGCTGTCCTGCGCGCCCTTGGGCAGGTAGTGCTCGGCAATGGCGGTGGCGACGGCCTCCGGTTCACCGCTGTGGAGCGCGTATTTTTGCCCCATCACCCCTTGCAGCTCGGGGAATTCGCCCACCATTTGGGTGACTAGATCGGCCTTGCACAGGTAGGCGGCGCGGCGAATGTGCTGGCGGGGCTGTGCCCCCAGATTGAGCTGGTCGCAGAGGTGGTCGGCCACGGTGCCAATGCGCTTGACCTTGGCCGCCATGGAACCCAGCCGCTCCTCAAAGGTGACGGTTTCAAGCTTGGCGACAAAGGCGTCGAGGGGCTGGGCGCGATCGGCATCGAAGAAAAACTTGCCGTCGGAGAGGCGAGCGCGAATCACTCGAGCGTTGCCCTCAGCAATAATCCCGTCTTTGCTGGGGTCGCCGTTGGCAATGGTGATAAAAACCGGCATCAGCGTCAGCCCCTCAGCAGCCTGGCGCAGCGGGAAGTAGCGCTGATGGCTCTCCATCTCAATGATGACCACCTCCGGCGGCAGTTCGAGAAACTCGGGGTCAAACTTGCCCGCCACGGCGGTGGGCCACTCCACCAGGTTGGTGACCTCATCTAGGAGCGCGGGGGAAATCATCGGCACGCCCCCTAGCTTTTTGGCGGTCTCTTCCACCTGGTGCTGAATCAGCAGGCGACGGGCGGCGGGGTCAATTTCGACGTAGGCATTGCGCAGGGCTTCAACGTAATCTTGGGCGCGGTGCAGCGAGACGGGGGCGGGGTGCAACACTCGGTGGCCGTGGGAAATGCGATCGCTCACACACCGCGTCGACCCACTCTCTAGGGTCACAGGCAGCACCTCGCCATCGAGCAGAGCCACCAGCCAGCGAATGGGGCGCGAAAAGCGCAGATCGCCGTCGCCCCAGCGCATAAACCGCTTACCCTCTAGGCCCAAAATCCACTGGGGAATCAGCTCGCCCAAGATTTCAGCGGCAGGTCGCCCCGGAATCTCCTGGTTGACGAAGACAAAGGCTCCTTTGTCGGTGTCGCGCACCTCCAGGGCCGAGACCTCTATGCCTCTAGATTTGGCAAAACCCTCGGCGGCCCTGGTGGGCTGGCCGTCTTTAAAAGCGGCCTGGGCGGAGGGGCCTTTGACCGCTTCGGTGCGATCGGGCTGGCGGTTGGGCAGCCCGTCGAAGATCACCGCCAGGCGGCGGGGGGTGCCGTAGAAGCGCACTGCCTCGGGGGCCAGGGCTAGCTCGGCCAGCTCGGTAGGAATGCGATTTTGCCACTGGTGGAGGGCATCGCTTACAAAACTGGCGGGCAGTTCTTCGGTGCCAACTTCCAGCAAAAATGTCGCCATAGAATTATGCGTTAACCGTGGGTTGGCCCATGGGGCCAGTGTTTAACCGTCGTGCCAGGGCTAGCCTGCCTATAGAACACCTAGCCCTTAGAGTATCTAGCCTATAGGATACTTAGGGACTCGCAAATTCATAAGGGTTCAGCGTCATTCCCGCGAAGGCGGGAATCCATCAGAGATAGTCTCCGTTAGCTGACACCTTATTTTGGGGTCACTCCCTTAGCTTAGGCATCCGTTTTTTTGGCCTCCCCAGTCTATCAAGCTTTTTGCCCAGGGCCGACGTATTGATAGGTGGTCAAATAGCCGTGGCCCTTGACCATGACCTGGCCCACATCTTCAAAGGCGTAGCGGTGTTTGAGGCGCTCATAGGTAGCCTCGGTAATTTGAATTTTGCCCGGCGCGCCCTGGGACTCCATGCGGCTGGCGATGTTAACCGCATCGCCCCAGAGGTCGTAGCTAAATTTTTTAATGCCAATCACCCCGGCCACCACCTGCCCGGTATTGATGCCAATGCGCAGCTGAAACTCCTGGCCGTCCTTGCGGACAATGCGGGTGGCGGCTTCCTGCATGGCGAGGGCCATTTCCATCACGGCTTCGGCGTGGTCTTCGCGGGGTAGGGGTAGCCCCCCCACCACCATGTAGGCGTCGCCGATGGTCTTGATCTTTTCGAGCTGGTACTGCTCGGCTAGGCGGTCAAAGGCCGAGAAGATTTGGTTGAGCCAGTTGACCAGCTCTAGAGGGCTAATTTGAGCGGCCAGGGGGGTGAAGTTGACAATATCGGCAAACAAAATGGTGACGTTGTCAAAGCGCTCTGCCAGAGAGCCTTCTAGCTGCTTGAGCTTGTCGACCACCGCCCGGGGCAAAATATTGAGCAGCAGTTGTTCTGACTTTTGTTGCTCCTGGCGCAGGGCCTGCTGGGCCTGCTCACGCTCCTGCATTTCTTGCTGAAGCTGCTGGTTTTGGGCCTGTAGCAGCTGAGCCTGTCGCCGCAGCGCCTTTTGCAGGTCGGCCAGTAGATTGGTGGCGCTGCCCGCCGACACGGCTCGCTGGGCCTGCTGGCGCAGCCGACGCTGGATGCGGTGGGTGGCGACCTGGGCCTGAATGCGGGCGGCGGCCTCTTCGGCCCAGAGGGTCTGGTCGATATAGTCAACCACGCCAAACTCAAAAGCCCGCAGCCGCCGAGCTAGGGCCTGATCTTGCCCGACCACCACCACGGCCATATGGCGAGTGCTGGGGCGCTTTTTGAGCCGGTGACACAGCCGCATGGCCGCCGTATCAAATTGATCAATCACTAGCAAAATTAAGTCGGGAGCGTCGGCCTCGGCCGCCGCAATGATGTCGTCTTCACCGCTGGCCTGACGCACCCCATGGCCCGCTGCCCGCAGCAGGTCTAGCAACTCTGTCACAGGCCCTAGGGGGCTATCGGCCACCGGGGCCGCTAAAATTACGCCTAGATCTGGCGAAGCGTTGGTCATGGAACCCTGGAGCAAAAATGACGGCCCCGATAACGATAAGCGCTGACCTGGAGGCACAGAACAGTCGCTGTAGATGCACCCTAGAATTGAAACTGTAGCCTTTGCGCTGGGCAGATCCCTAACCTAGAACCCTAAGCTGGGGAATGTGCCTCAGTTATAGCTCTCTCTGGATAATTCATGGTTGAATCAAAAAAACGGCCAGTCTAGTCCAGCAAACTAGTGCCTATGATTCTGTCACCCATAGGTCTTTCACCCGTAAGTGTTTCCGGCGGCGTCTAGCTCAGGTCTTAGTCTATGACACTGTGTGAAAATCCGTTTCTGGCCCTCAAGGCGCGGCTGGTGGTGGCGAGTTTCTTTGTAATTTCCCTCGGCTTAGCTCTGATATTTGGCACGTTGGGTGCTCTAGAGCTGCTGCCCGTGCAGGGAGATGACCCACTGGTGGCCCCGATTCTCTACAGCCTGATCTTTGTGGGGCTGTGCGGGTCAATTTTATTGGCCGCGAGGCGGGTGCCGCTGCGCCTCGCTACTCTCTTTGGCCCATGGCCCGTGGGTCTGGCCTGGGTGCAGCTGCTGTGGCTGGTGGGTGGGGTGTTTTTGTTTTCTCTGGGGGCGTTTCAGGTGTCGTACCTAGCGCTGTCTTGGGTGGCTCCGGCGTGGGTAGAGTCAACCCTCCAGCAGTCGATCTTGCTGTCTGCGGAGCGGGCAACAGACCCTGGTTTGTACAATGCCCTCATGCTGGTTTCGGTGCTGGTGGTAGCCCCCATCGCCGAGGAGTTTATTTTTCGCGGCGTGCTGCTGCACCGCTGGGGAGTGAAGTGGGGCATTCGCCCGGCGATTGTGCTGACTTCGGTGCTGTTTGGGGTGCTGCACTCTAACTTAGTCGGGCTGTTTATGTTTGGGGTGGTGATGTCGCTGCTGTACTTGAGTACGCGATCGCTGCTGGTACCGATCGTGGCCCACGCGCTGAATAATGCGATCGCCTGGGGGGTAGACCTTCTGGCTACTCAGCCCGCTGCTAACTCCATCAATACCCTGACAGAGTTTCGCTCTAGCTGGTGGCTGGGCGTGATCTGCCTGCTGGTGTCGGCCCCCTGGCTGCTGCGCTACGTGGTCTATCACTGGCCTGATCGCAGGGCGCTGCTGCCCTATTTCGCCAACCAGGGCTGTGAACTGGAGTTGCCGCCCACCTGAGTGATCACACCGAACTAGGCGGGCTGTCTGCGCTAGTAACGGCCACGGGTTCAGTAATTCTCTGGACGTCGCTGGCCCGCAAACCGACGACAATAAATTTAATTCTGAAGAACGCATGCAGGCTTAGCTCTGACGGCTCACTTGGGGGCATTTGAACCCTGGAGCTGGTCTGTTTGAAAGGCGTCCTTGCAGGTAAATGTGTCTGACTCCAGGGGGCTTTCAGGGGTCAGACACTTTTATTTTTGGGGTAGTTCACTCCGGTGGGTGCTCATAGTTGTGTGGTTCCGAGCTAGAGTCCTGCTTCCCTAGGGGAGCAGGACTTTGGCGATCTTGGGGGTGGTTGGGTGAGAGTGGGTAGGTGGGTGAAGGGAATGATTTACCGCCCGGTGGGGGCTAGATCATTCTAAAGTGAGCTACTGTGGCCGTTGCCTACCCCAACCATCGCCTACCTACCCCTGTTAAGGTGGCCCAGACCGCAGGTCGGGATCGCCAGATTTGCCGCTGAGCCTAGGACTGAAAGTCTCAGGCTTAAAGCAGAAATCCTCTGAAGAGGATTGGGGGCCGACTACCCCAGTCTGCTTGAGCAGACTTGAGCGATCAGCCAGGGAGTTGACTCCCTGGTGGTCGTAGCCGAAGACCGCCAAATCATCACCGTTCTGGAGATTTTGCTGTATTCGACAGCCACCTTAACAGGGGTACAATCACCTCCTAACCATCGCCTACCGTCGGAGACTGCCCTTGCCTAAGCTAGATCGCGCCCAGCGGCCCCTGGGCTTTATTCCCCCAAGCTACAAGCCCTGGGTGGTGCAGGGGAGCTACATTGTGCTGCCCCTGATGCTGCGGCTGCGGCTGCGGCCCTGGCTACCGGCGGGCATTTGGCCGGTGACCTGCGCCAACCCCGAGGTGCTGGCGGATTGCTTTCACCAGTTTCAGGGGGGCAAGATTCGGCTAATGCTGGCCTTTCGCCACAGCCAGGTCGATGACCCGATCTGCCTGTCGTACCTATTTTCGCGGCTGGTGCCTCGGGCGGCCCGCCAGCGGGGCTTTAGCCTCAAGCGGCCGCTGCACAGCTTTTTTATGTACGACCGGGGCATGCCCCTGTGGGCGGGGCGCTGGCTGGGCTGGTTTTTTTCGGCCATTGGGGGTATTCCGGTACACCGGGGGCGCAGGCTTGACCTCAAGGCGCTGAAGACGGTGCGCGAACAGATGATGAATGCGCCGCTGCCGGTGACCATCGCCCCCGAGGGGGCCACCAACGGCCACGGCGAGGTGATTAGCGATCTGGAGCCGGGCACGGCTCAGCTGGCCTTTTGGGCGGTGGAAGATTTGCAGAAAGCGGGGCGCAGCGAGCAGGTGCTGCTGCTGCCTGTAGGCCTGAGGTACCTTTACCCGCGCCCTGACTGGGCGGCGCTGAATCGGCTGATGGGGCAGCTTGAGGCCGACTGTGGCCTGCCGGTGCAGTCGGTTAGCGACCCGGCGGCGATCGCAGCGCCAGACTACTATGCTCGGCTGCTGGCCCTGGGGCAGCACCTGCTGGGCCGCATGGAGCAGTTCTATGAGCGCTTTTATGGGGTGGCTCCGATCAAGGTTGAGCACCCGGAGGAGCCGGGGGCGATCGCCCAGCGGCTGGGCCAGTTGCTAGATGGGTCGCTCAAAGTGGGTGAGCAGTTCTTTGGGGTGCCTAGCACGGGCACCCTGGTGACCCGCTGTCGCCGCCTTGAAGAAGCCGGCTGGAGCTACATTTATCGCGAAGATATTGCCGACCTGGGCGCGATCTCTCCGGTGGATCGGGGGCTGGCTGACTGGATGGCTGAGGCCGCCACCCTGCACCTGCGCCACATGCGCCTGGTGGAGAGCTTTGTGGCGGTAACGGGCCACTACGTGAAAGATAACCCTACCTTTGAGCGCTTTGCTGAGACCACGCTGATTCTCTTTGACCTGGTGGAGCGGCTGAAGGGGACACGGGTGCCCAAGCGGCCCCAGCTGGGTACGCGCCAGGCGGTGATCACCCTGGGCGAGCCGATGAATATTACCGATCGCTGGCCCGACTACGCGGAGTCGCGGCGGGCCGCTAAGGCGACGGTAGAGACCCTGACCGCCGATATTCAAACGGCGCTGGAGGGTCTGATTGAAGACTGCGATCGCCCCTAGATTGGCCCCAGCACAGATTGGCCCCAGCACAGAGTGGCCAGCGATGGCCCTGCGCCTCAGGGTGGGGTTGGCGATGACCACCGGAGTAGCTCAGCAATCTGCTGGGCCAGCGTGAGGGGGTTAAAGGGTTTGGTGATCACCCCGGCGACATTGAGGTCAGCGAACCGAGTGCGATCGCGCGCCAGCACCTTAGAGGTCAGCACAATCACCGGAATGCCCTGGGTCGCTGGGGTCTGTTGGAGTACTTGGTGAATCTCAAAGCCATCCATATCGGGCATTGAAATATCGAGCAAAATCGCGTCGATCGCCCCCTGCTGCGCCAGCCGTAGCGCCTCAGACCCCGAGGCAGCCCCCAGGGTTTGCCAGCCCCCCAAATCCTCTAACGCCGCCTGCACAATGTCGCGAATGTCGGCTTCGTCATCCACGATCAAAATTCGCTTAGTCATGGCCATCCTCCCTGGCTAGGGGCAGCGCCACGGAGAAGGTGCTTGCCCCGGCCCACCTCGCTCTCGACCCAACTGTGACCCCGGTGCTGCTGCACAATGCGCTTGCAGATGGCCAGGCCTAGCCCGGTGCCGCCGTGGTGACGCGAATCAGACGCATCGACCTGCTGAAACTGCTCGAAAATGCGCTCTTGCTTGTCGGCGGGGATGCCGCGGCCTTGATCGCGGACGGTGAGGATGAGGTGGGGGGTAGATG
>QBMN01000134.1 GCA_003241845.1 Shackletoniella antarctica
TAAGAATAACGAATGGGGTTGTGGAGGGAATAAATAATAAGCTTAAGTTGATTAAGCGGTTGGGTTATGGTTTTAGTAATTTCGACAATTTCAAGCTCAGAGACTTGTTGCCGTGGGTATTTCCATTTAAAACGGCATAGCTAGGCCTGAAGAGCCGTTTCAATAACCATAGTACGCCATTGAAAGAAACATTAATCGAATGAATGCGATCGCGTTAGTTTGAAAACTGTCGTTGGTGAGGTCAACTTATTTTTTGAAGTGCTTATACTGGGAGCAGTTCTGTAGCACCGTTAGATTGAGGTTGCTTTAGGCTAGACCCATATAGATCAGCAAATCGCTCAAACAGTTGCATGGTGTGAAGCGAGCCTTCTGCGACCTTACCTGAACGATGAATCTTGCCCTTGGCTAGTTCATGGAGGTAGGGCAAATCTTCTAATAAGGTCAAGCTGGCGGCAAGATGTAAAACAATCTGCAGGAGCAGCCTTGGAAATATAACATTACTGTAAATATCGATGAACAACTTATGGTCGTTATCGCTCAGGGGCAAAATGTTGAATACCACCGTAATATTCTTATTTCCGTAGATTGGAATATTTAGTTCAACGGTATAAGGAGTATGCAGAATCAACTCAACTTCAACAATAGGCTGTCTCCAAATCCTGAGCAGATTGAGTGGTGAATCCAGGACTGTTTGAAACTTAATGGCTCCACCGATCTCGGTCGTTTCAAATTGGCTCACATCAACAATCTTTAACCCATTGAGACTAAAGCTATGAGTCGATTCTAGATGCTTTAAATTTAACAGATGGTAGATTTGGCAAAGATAAGGAATCGATAAAAGGTACTCTTGGCTAATCAGGTGGTATTTTTCTAACTGGAGCATTCTGATTCCAGTTTTGCGTAGATATGCTTCGTGTGGAGGATTCAGTGAATTGAGAGTGTAAAACTTGAGGGTGCTGATATCCTCAGCAAGTAAGCTTTCGGATTCTAGACTTGTCTGTGGCCTGAGTAATATCCAGCCAGTCAGTAGTAGGGAAGTTGTAAATAAGTGGATTAACTCGATCGCTGACAAACCACCATTCGCCCAAATCTCAACGCTCTGGTTGATGATGCTAAACAGCCAGGAAAGTATGCCGAAGCTCCAAATTCGGTTTCGGAATTTGATGGTGGGGAGAGAAGTTTTGATCGACGGATAAGTATTCGTGCTTTCACGATTGTCATTGTGATACGTTTCGGTAGCCATGGGATGTCGATGGTTTATGGAAACAGCCGTGACTACAGGTTATGTAGCGGTGTCCAAGTAGTGTATCTAACGCTCTACAAACTCGCGATCGCCAAATCCTAGTTAAAAAAGCACGGAAATTATGATGTCAGCACCAGTTGGACAGTGGCATTCTGTAAGCCAGGACGTTTCACTGCCGCTAGAGTTTGATTCACGGCATAGCTCTGATTGATCGAGTTGAGCAAGGCCGCCATGTTGTGATTTTTAGCGACACCCCAGAGGTCGGCAATGAGATTAAATGAACCGTCTGCGTTCCGAGACCAGCCTAGGTCGTAGTCACCCTTAAGCACGGCAACCACGTCAGCCCGAACCGTTTGGCAACCATAACCACGCACCGTGGTATTGGTCTGAACAACCAGACCTAGACTACGGAGGGAGGATTTCAGAATTTCAACATCAGTCAATTTGCTACGTAGAATATTGAAGTGAGACATATTTGTTGCCTCGGTATTAAGTGCTACTAATTCATGAAAAGATGGAGGACTCGGAGCGTTGAACTGAGAACAGTGGCTCAACTTCAGCTGTTTTTGGTCAAATGCTCCAAGTCCTCCTAGCCCTGTTAGGACTGAACAGGTGCGGGAATCCCATCGATTTCAGGTGCATAACCCAGTTCGATAGGTAGACCGCTATTTTCCTGATCAACCCTTGTTTTCGTGAGGGCGATCGCAAATACCAACAGCCCAAAGATTGGTTTTGCCAGCACATCGGCGACCGTGTAACCCAGTTGCACCCCTATACTCGCTGTTGTCCCGGTGATGCCCAACATCGGCAACAGGTATGCGATCGGGTAAACGCCCCAAGAGAACAACAGCAGCAGCCGCATGTTGCGAACAAGAGTCTGCACAGCAGCCGGTTGACGAACTAGCGACTTTGATAGCTCAATCCACAACACATAAAGGATGTAGACAAAGGGAATCGTGCTGACTGTACCCCAGATAATCCGAGTGGTGATATTGTCAGAGATCTCACCGGGATACCCCGTGGCGATCATCACGACGGAAGCGATCACGAGCTTGATCAGTAATGGTCTTGCCTCTTTCCCAGTCAATGCCAACACGGCAACAGTTTCAACCAATAGCAATGGCACTGTTAGCAACCAATCCACATATCGGTAAGCATCATTAAACGGTGCGCCAGTTAAGGTGTACGCGCCATTTTGCAAACTGTAGGCAGCATCCCAACTATTGAAGATGCGGAAGTAATGATAGCCCGCAATACTGACGACAAGTCCTGAAACCAGTAAAGCGAGTCGATACTTCGAGCCGACTTCAGAGCGAGCATTGAAGAAAAAGAGGGCAGACGCAAACATTGTCGCGATCGCAAACGAGAAAGCATTGTAGATTAGATTGAATTGGCTGGGTGTCAGCGATTGGACTGTCGATAACCGATCCAAAACGTCACCCTGATCCACCAGCGACCCCAGAAGCGCGAAGTCGGGCATTGAAGAAATCATCAATGTTATCTCCATGTGGTAATTGTGAAATTTATGAAACTTTAGACATACAGCTCTATTACAGCGGCTTTCATTGCTATTGAGTACACCTGAGAAGCCTGAAACTATTGCCTGAAAAGGGTTCTATTGATTCTGGTTGCACCTCATAATTATGAAATCCGCTATAGCTAGCAGTTCGTGGCATAGATCCAACGACCGTTTTGTGGAACAATCGTATCTACGACAAGTGAGTAGGATGTCTACATTGCGGTCGCGGAATCCTCGCCTGACTATGCTAGGCTGCGAATATTCTGCGGTTCATCCAGAACTGGAACGCAATAAAAGGCTCAGCTGTAGCCGATGCTGATTCAGTTAACTGCGAAAGGCAGTCAATGAATCTCGTTAATCCTTGCCGACTGACTTACATCAAATTCCAGAAGTGAAGAACACCTTGACCGGAAAATAACTGAATTAGAAGGGCAGATACAAATCCGACCATTGCCAGACGACCGTTCCAGCTTTCAGCCTGAGGAGTAAAGCCCCAAGCCCAACCGTTGCGGTTACTAGAGGGAGAGGTGACTTTTATAGAAGTTGTCATGAATTTAGCTCCAAATTTTGTGAGTGTGAAAACTAGTGTGATCGTGGAAGGTTAGAAATCGGGGTTTCCGCTTAGAGAGAGTCAAAATCTAAGTCCAATTTCCACTCATGTTTCAGAAGTTCCAGATACATGGTTTCCCGAACCATCATGAGCGTATTCTGCTCAATCAGAATTTCTTGTGCCTGTTCACGAGACATATGCTGAACTTGATCTGCAAAGAGTCTGAGACTAAATTCCTGATCTAATGTGAGTTTGGTTGATTGATCCATGGCTACTTCCTGCGACCCAATACGGGTCAAAACTGTGAACCTGTTAACAGAAGTGAAGCGAGACTCTCGTTTGTTGTGCTATGTAAAGTTAATATAACAAACCATTTACATGAATTGACAAACTGGAAGAAGTATTAATAAATCTATGCCTTTCGATTGACGGTTCGCTCATCGTGGGAACGCTCGGAACGGCTTGTAGCAAAATTCATAATTATGAGAACGTCAGAACCATTGCCAGGCAGGCATATGACACATCGCGGTAACTCTGACTTTTATACGCGCCTGTTGGCATTCTTTGCCTTGGCGTTTGCTTGGTCGTGGATTTGCTGGCTGCTGGCTTCGACTTTCCGACCTCAGTTGCCCACCTTAGGTACGGTACTTTTTATAGTGGGGAGTTTTGGCCCCGGCATTGCGGCGATCGCGGTAGCGAGATATGCCAGTGGGCAGGACGGTCTGCATCGTTGGCTCAGGCGATCGCTGCTATGGCGGGTTGGCTGGCGTTGGCTGGCGATCGCGTTTTTCTTGCCCCTGGCTGTCATGGCGTTGGCCGCTGCTATCCACATCGCATTGGGCGGCACGATGGCCCCTTCACCCGCATCCGGGCATGTGCTCCTAGCCGTGGTGAATTTGGGCAGATGCTGCTGCTCGGAGGCCCGCTTGGGGAGGAATTTGGCTGGCGGGGCTAGGCATTGCCCATTTTGCAATAACGCCATAGCTGGCGCGTGGCCAGTCTCGTTTTGGGCGTGGTGTGGGGCACGTGGCATCTGCCACTGTTTTATATAGCTGATACAGCGCAACGCCACATCCCCTTTGGGCTATTTATGGTGAGCACGATTGCTCTGTCAGTGCTGTTTGCGTGGCTGTTCAACCGCACTAGGGGAAGCGTGTTGCCAGCCCTTGTCCTGCACACCGCCATCAATGCCTGGGATTGGGTCATACCGGATGATTGCCCCACCTACATGCCCATAATGCAGTAGCCAGAGTCGACGTAGAGAATCTGTCCGGTCATGCCCGCAGACAGGTCGCTACAGAGAAACGCCGCTGTGTTGCCCACTTCCTTCTGGGTGACGGTGCGGCGCAGGGGGGCAATTTCTTCGACGTGGTGAATCATGTCGAGAATGCCGCCCACCGCTGACGAGGCCAGGGTGCGAATGGGGCCAGCGGAAATGCCGTTGACGCGGATGTTGTTTGGCCCCAGCTCAGAGGCCAGGTAGCGCACGTTCATCTCTAGGGCCGACTTGGCGATGCCCATGACGTTGTAGTTGGGCACTACCCGCACGCCGCCCAGGTAGGTGAGGGTGACAATGCTGCCGCCGTCGGTCATCAGCGGCTTGGCCCCCCGCGCCAGGCTGATGAGTGAATAGGCGCTGACGTCGAGGGCCAGCTGAAAGCCCGCCTTTGAGGTGTTGCTGAAATCACCCGTCAAATCATCCCGGCTGGCAAAGGCCAAGCAGTGAATCAAAATATCAAGCTTGCCCCACTTTTCTTGAATGGTGCTGAAGACCTGCTCCACCTGGGCCTCATCCTGCACATTGCAGGGCAAAAACAGACTGGGGTTGAGGGGCTCTACCAGGTCTTTGACCTTGCCTTCCATTCTGCCTCTTTCGTCGGGCAGGTAGGTGACACCCAGGTTGGCCCCGGCGGCGTGGAGCTGCTGGGCGATGCCCCAGGCAATGGATTTATTGTTGGCAATGCCCGTTACCAGGGCGTTTTTACCGGTCAGGTCTAGCATGGTGTCGTTACGTTTGGGCGGTGGTGATTCGCATTTAGGAGTTTACGGGAATGTGCGCCCGGTGAATAGGGGCCAGTGAATAGCAGATATGGCGTTCATCGCCTGTGTCACTATGGAGGAGCAGGTCTAGGTATACGGCTGAGCTACGACCCATGGAAGTCATCCCCGCTATTGATTTGATTGATGGTCGCTGTGTGCGGCTGTACCAGGGCGACTATGCCCAGACCGAGGTGTTTAACGACAACCCGGTGGAGGTGGCGAGGCAGTGGGCCGCCGAAGGCGCAACCCGGCTGCACCTGGTGGATCTCGACGGGGCCAAGTCGGGCAAGCCAGAGAACTGGCAGGCCATTGAGGCGATCGCCCGCGCCGTAGATATTCCCATCGAAGTGGGGGGGGGCTTGCGCGATCGCGCCCGCGTCACCGACCTATTCTCCCTGGGCGTGCGCTATGCCATCCTCGGTACCGCTGCGGTGAATAACCCCGACTTGGTGAGCGATCTGGCTGGCGAATTCCCCGGCCAGATCATCGTCGGCATCGACGCCCGCAACGGCAAAGTCGCCACCGAGGGCTGGCTCGAAACCTCTGAAGTAGACGCCATCGCCCTCGCTCAGCAGATGGAGCAGCGGGGCGCGGCGGCGGTGATCTACACCGACATTCAGCGCGACGGCACCCTGAAGGGGCCAAATATTCCCGCCCTGCGGGCCATGGCGGCGGCGGTAACGATGCCCGTGATTGCCTCCGGCGGCGTCGGTGCCCTGCGCGATCTGTTGAGCCTACTCGTCTTAGAACCCCAGGGCGTAGAGGGGGTGATTGTGGGCCGCGCCCTCTACACGGGCGATGTCAGCCTCAAAGAAGCGGTGCGGGCGGTGGGCAACGGGCGCTGGCAGGATGTGCCACCGGGCGGGTCGGCCTTTGCCTAGGTCAGACAATAACCTCTTTCACTCGTCCCAGAGGCGGCGGCGGGCGGGGCCTTGCAGGCGCTGGTGAGCGTCGCGCAGCAGGGCAGGAATATCCAAACTCTCGGGGCAGCGGGGCAGACAGTCGCCGCAGTCGGTGCAGTGGCTGGCTTTGCGGCCGGGGAACCAGTGGCCCGCCTGCTCAAACATGCGGTAGCGGTACTCGCCAAAGGGCTGCATGTCGTAGGCCACGGCGAGATTTCGCAGGCGCAGTACTTCGGGAATGTGGATGGCCTCGGGGCAGGGCAGGCAGGCGTAGCACTGGGCGCAGCGATCGCTCCCCAGGGCCGTAGCCTCCTGAACCTCAAGCCGTTCGAGGGCGGCAAGTTCGTCAGCGATGAGGGGATAGGTGCGATCGCCCAGGGCTGCTAAAGGCGCGAGTTCTGCTGGGATGGCGGGGCCACTGCTAAGGGTGGTGATGCGCGAGTCGGCCAACAGCCAGCGGTAGGTAAGTTCTAGCGGGGTAAAGGGGGCGCAGAGTTGATCCAGCTGGGCGGGCGGGCTGTAGAGCATGCCGCCTTTATCGCCGGGGGAGATGATGAAAATGCCCATGTCTTTCTGGATGGCCAGATCGAGCACCGGGGCGTGGCGCTGAAAGAAATAGTAGTAGTGCAGGTTGACGAAATCGAACTGGTCGGTGGCGATCGCCCCCTCAATCACCTCTCGGCTGCCGTGGGTCGAAAACCCCACGTGGCCAATGCGCCCCTCGGCCTGAAACCGCCGCACCGCCGCCATGCAGCCCTGCGGGTCGCTCACTAAGGCCAAATGCTCAGGCGTATTCACCCCGTGGATAGCGAGGCAGTGGATATGGTCAAGGCTCAGCCGCTCTAGGGACTCTTCTAGGCGCTGTGCCATGGTGGCGGCATCGGGCTGGGGCGTGATTTTAGTGGTGATCACCAGGTTGGGGGGGAGGGCAGCGGTTTTCAAAAACTCCCCTATCCAGCGCTCGCTGCTGCCGTAGCCCTGAGCGGTTTCGATGTGGTTGATGCCGAGGGCTAGCCCGGCCCTAAGGGTGTCAAAAAACGTCGCCCTAGAAGCCAGGGCGCGCATGGTGCCGAGAGACAGCACCGAAAGCTGGAGATTCGTGCGGCCAAACCGGCGGTATTGCATGGCAGGAGACTAGGAGCGCGAGGTGTCGGAGGTTAGGTGTACGGTGTCGGGTCTGCGGCGTCCGGTCAAACCGCAAGCCGCACACTGCAAACCCCTCCCCTAGGAATCTGAGCTCTCCAGGGTGTCGTTGCTGGTGGATGACTTGCCCCGCTGAATGAAGTCGGAGGGGTTGAGGTTGGCCAAAAACGCCTGGAAGGCTTCTTTCTCCGCTTCATCGGCATCGCTATCAACAGGAATCGAGGCCTCGGCCACCACTTCTTCCATCACCCAGATGGGGGCGTCGAGCCGCAGGGCGATCGCGATCGCATCGCTGGGGCGGGCGTCTAGCTCACGGCGCAGTTCGCCCCGGCTGAGGCTGAGCAGGGCGTAGTAGGTGCTGTCCTGAAGCGAGTGAATCAGCACTCGCTCCAGGGTCATATCCCACTCGTCGAGCAGGTTGACAAATAGGTCATGGGTCAGGGGGCGGGGGGCGGGCTGGTTCTCAAGCACCGCAATGATTGCCTTTGCCTGGTCAGGCCCGATGTAGATGGGCAGCTGCCGGCGATCGGTAGTGTCTCGCAGCAAAATCACCGGAGTTCGCGACATGGCGTCGAGGGCAATCCCGGCGACTTTCATTTCAATCATTGGCTTGGCCTCTTGGATCCATTGATTGGTGTGCTCTATCGTTTTTCGTCGGCCTAGACGCATTACCTCACCAGTGTAACGGTCTGTTCCCATGGCGCGATTGAATAGGGGATACTCTAAAGAAAAAAATTATTGAAGTTATTGATCAGTTGGTTGATTTAAGTATGCCCCGATCTGCCCTAGGCAGGTCGGGGGTTCCCTGAGAATTCCATGAAGGTTGCGACTATGTTTACCGGACTGATTCAAGCGGTGGGCACCCTGTTTCACAAGGGCGACACCCAGATGTACATCCGCTGGGAGACCACGCCCCAGGGCCTTACCGATGTAGAGCTGGGCGACAGCATTGCCGTAGACGGCATTTGCCTGACGGTAGAAACCCTGTTGCCCGATGGCTTTGTGGCGGCGGTGTCGCCCGAAACGCTCGATCGCACCAGTTTGGGCCAGATCCCCGACGGCAGCTGGGTCAATTTAGAATCATCGCTGCGGGTGGGCAGCAAAATTGGCGGCCATTTTGTCAGCGGCCACATCGACGGCCAGGGGCATCTCGAAGCGGCCCTCGAAGCCGACAACGCCTGGCGGCTGAGCTTTACCGTGGGCGACCCGCGAGTGGCCCGCTACATCGTGCCCAAGGGCAGCATCGCGGTAAATGGCATCAGCCTGACGGTGGCCGACTGTAGCCCCAGCGGCCACTGGTTCGCCGTCGCGGTGATCCCCGTGACCTACCAAGAAACCACCCTGCAACGCCTGCGCCCCGGCCAGGCGGTAAACCTGGAGGGCGACATGCTGGGCAAGTACGTGGAGAAATTTATGGCGGGCAAGGGGGATGCCCCAACTGGGGACAGCGTCTCTTTAGAATTTTTGGCGGAACACGGGTATTGATCGCCATGGGCCCCAACGACCCGAGTCAGAATCCCAATACCACTATCAGGGGCACTATCAGGGGCACTATCAGGGGCACTATCAGGGGCACTATCAGGGGAATGAATGCAACATTCACCCCTCGATACTTTCTAGGCAGGGCGGTCATTTCAGGGTGGGGGAGTTAGACTAGACAACAGCCCATGCGGTATCTGGGGATACTAGCCTTGGGCATAGTTTCGCTGAGTTTAAACTATCTATGACCATGCGCTCTTCTGGTAAGCAAGCCTCTGTGGGTTCTCGTGCTGGCGTCACCGCTACGGGCCTAATGACCGTCGGCTGGGTCTTGCTGCAAACCCTGATGCCGCTGCCCCCCGCCCTAGCCCAGGCAGAAACTGAAGAACTCACCTACGGCCAGTTTTTGCAGCGCATTGAGCAGGGTCAGGTGGCGTCGGTGGAGCTAGACGAAGTGCGGGGCATTGCCTACGTCACCCTCGGCGGTGCCGCTGAAGATGCGCCCCCTGAGCAGGTGGCTCTGTTTGCGGGCGAGCGCAATGCCGAGCTAATTCGCCGCCTGCGGGCCAACGATGTCGATGTCGAAATTCGCGACTCGTCGGGCAGCGGGGCGCTGGCCTGGCTGGCGACCAACTCGCTGCTGGCCCTGATTTTGATCTTTGGTCTGCTGATGCTGCTGCGGAGATCGGCATCGGGGGCGGGCAACGCCATGAGCTTTGGCAAGTCGAAGGCCCGCTTTCAAATGGAAGCTAAAACTGGCGTGGTGTTTGACGATGTGGCGGGCATCGAAGAAGCCAAGGAAGAACTGCAAGAGGTGGTCACCTTCCTCAAAAGCCCGGAGAAATTTACCGCCATTGGGGCGCGGATTCCTAAAGGGGTGCTGCTGATTGGTCAGCCCGGTACCGGCAAGACCCTGCTGGCCAAGGCGATCGCCGGAGAAGCCGGGGTGCCGTTTTTCTCTATTTCTGGCTCTGAGTTTGTCGAGATGTTTGTGGGCGTAGGCGCGTCGCGGGTGCGCGATCTGTTTCGCAAGGCCAAAGAGAGCGCTCCCTGTATTGTCTTTATCGACGAGGTCGACGCGGTGGGTCGCCAGCGGGGCGCGGGCATCGGCGGCGGCAACGACGAGCGCGAGCAAACCCTCAACCAGCTGCTCACCGAGATGGATGGCTTTGAGGGCAACAGCGGCGTTATCGTCATCGCCGCCACCAACCGGGTAGATGTGCTCGACCTGGCACTGCTGCGTCCGGGCCGCTTTGACCGTCAGGTGGTGGTCGACCTGCCCACCTACAAAGGGCGGCTGGCGATTCTAGAAGTGCACGCCCGCAACAAAAAAATTGAGCCAGAGGTTTCCCTAGCGGCGGTGGCCCGGCGTACCCCAGGCTTTTCGGGGGCAGAGCTGGCCAACCTGCTCAACGAGGCGGCCATTCTCACCGCCCGTCGCCGCAAAGACGCCATGGGCATGGTCGAAATCGAAGATGCGATCGACCGCCTCACCATTGGCCTCAGCCTCACCCCACTGCTCGACAGCAGCCGCAAGCGCATGACCGCCTACCACGAGGTGGGCCACGCCCTAATCACCACCCTGCTCACCCACTCTGACGAGCTTAACAAGGTGACGATCATCCCGCGATCGGGCGGCATCGAAGGCTTTACCCAGTCGCTGCCCAACGAAGACATCATCGACAGCGGCCTCTACACCCGCAACTGGCTGATTGATCGCATTACCGTGGCCCTAGGGGGCTTTGCCGCCGAAGCCGAAGTCTTTGGCGACGAAGAAACCTCTACCGGAGCCAGCGGCGACATTCAGCAGGTGAGCAACCTGGCTCGCCAAATGGTCACGCTCTACGGCATGTCTGAGCTTGGCCCGGTTGCCCTCGAAAGCATGGATAACCAGGTGTTTTTAGGCCGCAACCTAATGCCTCGCAACGAGGTCTCTGAAGAAATGGCCAGCAAGATCGATGCCCAGGTGCGCGGCATTGCCCTATCGTGCCTAGAGCGCGCCCGCACCCTGCTGCGCGAAAACCGCGTGCTGATGGATCACCTGGTGGATGTGCTGCTAGAGAGTGAGACCGTTGATGGCGAAGAGTTTCGCCAGATTGTTAGCGAGTACACCCAAATTCCTGAGAAGTTTTTGGTGAAGGCCAGATAGGATATATTCGCGGCATTCCCTCGCCGTCAGCCCATACTGTTCGGCGTTGGCCTCAATGTGTCGTTGCCATCCGTTGAATCGAGAAGATCTCTATTGCGGGCACAGTTACCAAAAGCACCCCCGGATTTACGGAGGGTGCTTTTGGTCGGGTTGGGCTGATGACAGCCCTTTTCTGACAGGGCCTCTACCTCTAAAGAAAGACCGCTTTTACGAAAAATCTCTGCCCTGCCTCTACCCCTCTAGAGTGATTCAGCAGAGGGGGGTGAATCGGTAAAATTATGCAGTCTTGGCCGATGGACGCTCTGCGCAGTTCCTCAATCGCCAGGGCAAAATTTCCCCGTCCGATTTTGGAGACTGAGCTATGAACAACGTTTTTGCCGCAGCTATGACCTGGCTACGCACTGTGGCGATCGCCTTTGCCTGCGCCTTAGTGCTGCTAACCTCTACCCCCGCAGCCCTAGCCAATAGCAGCACCCCGAGCCGCCCCGACCAGGGCACCGCCCAGCTCGATGACGTCTACAACGAAGCCGAAAAGTCTGTGCAGCCTGAGAATGCGCTCAAGGGCGACAAAGTGCGCGATCGCGCCAACAAGGGCCTCAACGAAGTGCAGAAAAATGCCGATGCCCAACAGATGAGCCGCCCCGACAACTCGAAACAGGCCACCTCGCCCATCGACCAGATCAAAGACGCCCTGGGCAATGTGACCAAGTAACCAAGTTGCAACACTAGAAGTTGCAACACTAGAAGTTGCAACACTAGAAGTTGCAACACTAGGCCGCAGCATTAGGCCACAGACAGACCTATCAACTCGATATCGATAGGTCAACAGACGTTCCTCCAGCCGTTGGCTAGGGGTAGCACGGTACACTGAGAGAGTTTTCTTTCAGAGCTGGCTGCTCCGGCCAGCGGTTTTTGTATGGCCCTTGCGATCGCAGATCTGATCTCTAAACTCGAAGCCTGGGCTAACCCCGCCTGGCAAGAAAGCTGGGACAACTGCGGCTGGCAGGTGCAGCCCGGCCTGCTCAACGAACCGGCCCAGGTGCTGGTGTGCCTCACCCCCACCCTGGCGGTAATGGCCGAAGCCCTGGCGCTGCGCCAGCAGGGCATTGGCGTAAACCTAATTTTGGCCCACCACCCGCTAATCTTTAGCCCGCTCAAATCTGTCACCCAGGGCGACCCCGTGGGGGATATGGTGCGCCAGGCGATCGCCCACAACATCGGCATTTACACCGCCCACACCAACTTTGACCAGGTGCAAGACGGCACCGCCGACCTGCTGGCCCAGGTGCTGCACCTGCAAAATTCAACCCCTGTGGTGCCCACCCAGTTGGGTTTGGGCTACGGGCGCGTGGGCGATCTCAGCCCAGCCCTCAGTCTGCGCGGACTGCTCGATCTAATTCAGGCCCAGCTCTCGCCGCCGCAACTGATCTATTCCCCCACCGCCGACCTAGAACAAATGATCAGCCGGGTGGCGGTGCTGGGGGGTAGTGGAGCCAGCTATCTGGGGGCGGTGGCCCAGACCGGGGCGCAGGCCTACTTGACCTCAGACTGCAAATTTCACCAGTTTCAAGAAGGGCGCGATCGCGGTCTGATTCTTATTGACGCGGGCCACTACGCTACAGAGCGCCCGGCCTGCGATCGCTTGACCGAGATTGTGCAGCAGTGGGGTGCCCCCTGGGCTCAGCTCAGCCATCAAGACGAAGATTTTCGCCAATTTTGGGGCTGAGACTATAGTTAGACAAACTGCCTCAGCCCTCCATGCAAAAAATCCTCATTCTCGCGGCCAACCCCAAAGACACCAGCCGCCTGCGCCTCGACCAAGAGCTGCGCGGTATCGAAGAAGGGCTGCGCCGCGCCCAGCACCGTGACGAGTTTGCTTTTGCCCAGCGCCTCGCCGTGCGCCCCCGCGACATTCAGCGGGCCATGCTCGAAGAAACCCCGCAGATCGTCCACTTTTCGGGCCATGGCGAAGGGGCCGAAGGCTTAGTTTTTGAGGACGAAACTGGGCAGGCCAAGCTGGTTTCTGGGGCCGCCCTGGCCAATCTGTTTGCCCTCTTTGCCGACCCTGCCGAGCCAAACCCTGTTCATTGTGTGGTGCTGAATGGCTGCTACTCAGCGGTGCAGGCAGAGGCGATCGCCGAGCATGTGCCCTACGTGGTGGGCATGACCAAGGCCGTAGGCGACACCGCCGCCATTGAGTTTGCCGTGGGTTTTTATGATGCCCTAGGGGCGGGGCGCACCGTGGAGTTTGCCTTTAAGCTGGGCTGCGCGGCGATCGACCTGGCGGGCAAGCCGGAAAGCGCCACCCCAGTGCTGATTAATAAGCAAGCGCCCCCTGCCACAC
>QBMN01000135.1 GCA_003241845.1 Shackletoniella antarctica
GGGTGGGTGGATGGGTGAGCAGGTGAGCAGGTGAGCGAAGAATAAACGCGCAGTGCGCATTTATTCTTCGCCGGTCTTAAAGGTGCCGACGGTGGCCTGGAGCGATCGCGCCACATCTACGGTCTCGCGCAGGGAGGTGGAGATATCCCGCGACGACTGGGAGGTGCGGGTCGACTCTTTGGCAATGCCCTGCATCAGCTGGGTGACGGTCTCGGAGATCGCCACCTGGGAGACGGTGGCTTCAGAGATCGAGCGCACCAGCAGGTCGATCTGCTGAGAAACGTCGAGAATGCGGGTGAGGCTTTGCTTGGCGTCTTCCACCAGGCGGGTGCCCGCCACCACCTCGGTGGTGCTTTGATCCATGGCGTCGACCACCTCGGCGGTTTCCCGCTGAATGGTTTCGACGATGCGCTCGATTTCTTTGGTGGCTTCGGCGGAGCGAGAGGCCAGTTCGCCCACCTCTTCGGCGACCACCGCAAAGCCCTGGCCCTCTTCCCCGGCGCGGGCGGCCTCAATACCGGCGTTGATCGCCAGCAGGTTGGTCTGCATGGCGATCTGGTTAATCAGCGAGACCGCCTTAGAAATTTGCTGCGACGATTCGCCCAGGCGCTTCACTTTTTTAGAGGTTTCGCCAATGATTTCGCGCAGACTGAGAATGTTTTGCACGGTCAAGTCCATGGCCTGACCCCCGGTGGCGGCGGTGGCAGAGGCGCTGTTGGCCACCAGGGCAGCCTGCTGGGCGCTGCTGGCCACCTGCTGAATGGAGGCGGTCATGGTTTCCACTGAGGCCAGGGTTTGGGTGACTTCGTCGGCCTGGCGCAGGGCCTCGTTGGCTAAATCTTGAATTGCGCCTTCGTTTTGTCCCAGGGAGGCGTTGACCTGCTCGGCGGAGGTTTTTACCTTGGTGACGATCTGCCGCAGGCTTTCCACAATCGAGTTGAAGAAGTCGGCGACGGTGCCAATTTCTCCGGCGGTGACGTCGGCGCGCACGGTGAGGTCGCCGCGAGACGCGCCTTCGACTTCGCTGAGCAGCTCCACCAGCTGCATTTGCAGGGCCTCTTGTTTTTGGCGGCGATCTTCAGAAAGGGCCTCGGTCTGGGTGTAGAGGCGAGACTGCTCTAGGGCAAAGCCCAGCTGAATCGCCACCTGGCGGAAGAAGTTAATCTCCATGACATCCCATGGGCGGGGGGCGCTGCACTGGTGGGTGATCAGCAGGCCCACCAGCTCTTCGTTAATGATGATGGGGGCGACCATGCTGGCCTTGACGTTGAACTGTTCGAGCTGGCGCAGATGGCACTCGGTGAGGCCAGCCTCGGCCAGGTTGGACACGGCCTGCACTCGGCCCTGGCGGTACTGCTCGATGTATTTTTCTTTGAAACAGGGGTCGTAGAGGTCGTTGCCCAGGGCGGCGGGCCAGCCCGACTCGACCGACTCAGCCACAAAGGTGCCCTTCCAGGTGGCGTCAAACTGATAGACGACAACGCGGTCAGTGCGCAGCGCCCGTCGGGTTTCGGTCACAGCGGCGCGGAAGATCCGGTCTTCTTCAAGGCTTTCGCGCATGCTGGAGACAATTTCGTTGAGCTGGCGCTCGCGGGAGGCGCTGAACTCCTGCTGCTGGAGCAGGCGGGCCTGGCTGAGGGCGTAGCCAATCTGCACCGACACCTGCTGCATCAGGTCGAGTTCTTCGAGGCCCCAGTCGCGGGGGCGATCGCACTGGTGTACGCACAGCAGGCCGATCAGCTCGTCGCCCGCCAGCAGGGGGGCGGCCATGTTGGCCATGACCTGGAGATTTTCGAGAATGTCGCAGTGGCAGTGGGAGATTTCGGCCTCCTGGCGGTTGGCCATGGAGGTGACTCGCCCGGTGTAATAGCGCTCTAGGGCCTCAGGCGTGAGGGGGTCTTGAATGGTCTGGCCCATGGCTCGCTTCCAGCTGCGGCCCACCGACTCAGCGGTGATGTCGCCCCCTTTGAAGTCGGGGTGGAAGCGGTAGATCAGCACCCGGTCAACGCCGAGCACCTCCCGCAGGCCATCGACGGAGGTGCTGAGAATAGTTTGCTCATTGAGCGACTGGCGAATGCGGCTGGTGAGATCGGCTAGCAGGTTGGCGCGGGCAGCGGTGAGCTGTTCTTGCTGGCTCTGGCGGCGCAGCAAATCTTCTGAACCAACGACGTTTTCGGCCAGCTGGTTAAAGGCCTGGGCCACCTGGCCCACCTCGTCAATGGCGTAGATCTCGGCGCGGGCGGCGCGATCGCCCATACCAAAGCGCCAGGCCGCCTGCTGGAGGTTTTTCATCGGCCGCAAAATCGAGCGCCCCAGCAGGGCGGCTAGCACTACGTCGACGGCCAGGGCAGCCAGGGCAATCAGCATTTGCAGCCGCAGGCTGTTGCCAATCATTTCGTTGAGCGCTGCCTCAGAGGTGCCGCGCACCATCACCGCCACCGGCTCGCCGTTAAAGTCTTCGACGGTGCGGGCGGCCAGGGTGTAGGTGGTGCCGTCGATGCGATCGCGGCGGGTAATCTCCTCGCCGGGGCGGGCCACCGCCTGCTCAATCAGCGCCGACGAGTCGAGGGGCAAGTTGTCTACGGCCTGCTCTAGATCGGGGTTGTCGCCAGGGTAGAGGCCGGTGGCCAGGGCAAACTCGCCCCCGTCGCCGCGCTGATAAATCGCGCTGTAGCCGTTGCCAAAGGGAGAGATCGCCCCGCTGGGAATGGCGTTTTTGCCGTTGACAATGTCGCCCGACACCAGCGCCCCAACGACGTCGCCCGTGGCGGGGTCGCTGACCGGGGTGACGGTGTAGCGAATCAGCGCGTCTTGGTTGGCAAAGCCTGCGGGCAGGGGCGGGGCTTCGTTGCTCAGCTCTGCCCAGCTGACAATGGCGCTGGTGCTGATCTGGCGGGGGTTTTGCAGCACTGTGCCCACCAGGCCGTTGGGGTCAAACTGCTGGCCCCGGCGATCGCGGTTGGCGTTGGCAATAATGCGCAAATCGTTGCCCACCAGGGTGGCGTATTCAATGTTGCGGGCCTTGATTTCATTCTCTAAGACCTGCTGCACCGAGGCGATCGCCCCGGTTGACACCGCTTCGCCCCGAGCGTAGGCCGCCGCCGCATCGACAATGGCGCGGTTGTCAGACTGGCCGCGAAAGCCAAAGCCCATCTGGTTGATTTTGATGTTGTACTCAATGGCGGTGACCGCCAGCTCAGATTTAGCCTGGTTGAGCAGCTGACTGCGACCACCGGAGACGATGAGAAACGACCCCACCCCCACCAGGCCCAGCACTGAAATCACCTCAGAGGTAAACAGACCGGTAAGCTGTTTTTGTCGCACGCTCAGGTTGCTAAACCACTGCACCGGGCCAAACTGCGATCGCTGGGTTATCTTGACTACATTTTCAGCGCCTGCACCGTAGGTCACACCTCGATACTTCATCACCCTAGATGCGTCGTCAGGAGGGGTGAGCGCTGCACCGTTTTGGGCGATCAGGCCATCGTCGCCACCGGCCTGGGAAGCGGTGTAAGGTCGAAAATCTGTGGTCATGGGTCAACTACCTTGTTGAATTGGGCTGGGTTGAATTGGGCTGGGTTGAATTGGGCTGGATGAGGAGGAACAGCCAGGGCGGGGGCAGCCCCAGAGGCAAAGCCAGTGACGTTAGGGAGGCTGAAAAGAGATGCGGTCAAAATCGCTGATGGTAGGGAGAACGGCAGCCCTAGCCCAGGGGGCAGGGCAAGCGAGACTAAAACACTTGCAGGGCCGGCGCCCGCAGCAGGGCATCGCCATCGAGACCCAGCAGCACCTCGCCGTCTTGCAGCACGCAGCCCCGCAAAAAGGGCACCAGCCCAGGGGGTACGTGGGTAGGGGCAGGCTGCATGTGCTGGGGCGACAGGCTGAGAATGCCGTCGATGTGGCTGACCCGCAGCCCCAAAGTCACCGCCCCAGCCTGCATCAGCACCAGGTTGTACTGCTGGGAGTTGGGGTAGGCGGTGGGCAAGCCCAGCAGCAGGGACAGGTCAACTACCCACAGCACCCGGCTGCGGCGGTTGATCAGCCCCAGCAGGGCCGAGGGCATGTTGGGCATGGGGGTAATGCGGGCGGCGGGGGTGGCGATCGCCTCCTGCACCTGGCGGGTGGGCAAGAGCGCCGCCTGGGTGCCCAGGGTAAAGCGCAGATAGCTGTGGGTCAGAGGGGTGAGGGCCTGGGTCGCCAGGGCGCTGCCGCCAGCGCCCTGGGTTGCAAACTGGGCCAGAGATAGATTGCTCATCGGTTTACCCTCATCACGGTGAGCACCGCCTGCACCAGCTGATCGCGGGTGTAGGGCTTGGTCAGGTAGGCGTCGGCCCCCTGGCGCATGCCCCACAGGCGGTCAATATCCTGGTTCTTAGAGGTGCACAGCACGATCGGCACGTGGGCGGTGGCGGGCTGTTTTTTGAGGCTGCGACACAGCTCAAAACCGCTCATGCCGGGCATCACCACGTCGCTAACGATCACGTCAGGTACTTGATGAGCAGATTTTTCTAAGGCTTCTTGGGCGGTGACGGCGCAGATCACCGTGCAGCCGCTGTCGCGCAGATAGTGCACCATTAGCTCCATTTCGGAGGGGGTGTCTTCAACCACCAAAATGGTGCCGGCTAGGGTCGCTTGCATAATCAATTTACCTAAATAATGAGTAGACTGCTGCCGCTGAAACTCCTCAAGGAGCTAACTTAAAAATTGCAGCGATCGCAAAGAAAAACTGGCTAATAAACCTCATTCAGGCTAATTCTTGCCCTCGCCTGAATCTGGCAAAAATTTGCCATTGGGGGCTGATTCAGACAGGGCTTTCACTCAACAGCATGACCTAAATTGCTGTTGAGTGAAAGCTCAATATGCCAATCTAGTTCAAATATTTAAAAATGAATTTCAGCAGATCTGACTGATTAAATGGCTTGGTCAAATAACCCGAAGCTCTCACCAGTTTCGCCTTGGCTCTATCAATAAACCCAGTATTACTTGTCACCATAATAATAGGAGTATTCTTAAAGTCTGGATGGCGGCGCAGCAGAGAGCATAGCTCATAGCCATCTAGACTGGGCATGGTGACATCGAGCAAAATCAAATCGGGCTTGTTTCTAATCACCTGCATGAGCGCTTTAACCGGATCATCGATCATAATGACCGAGAAAATTTTGTCGTCTAAAAAGCTGTCAATCGCGTGCAGTACCGTGGGGCTGTCATCAATACAGGCAATGGTGTAATGGGCCTTAGCGCCAGCCGGAGCAGCGCCATTGGACGAGCCGGAGGAGCCAGTGAGTGGCCCATTGGGGGCTACGGTCAAGGATTGATCTAGGACAGGGGCCGCCGAGTTGGTAGCGCTGAGGCGCTGGTAGCCACCGTTGGTTTGACCCAGACCACTGCGGCGCTGTTTTAGGCGGGCGTAGCATTCTTCTACGGTGCTGCGCAGGTTGAGTTGGCAATACTTGGGGGCATTGCCCAGGCTGTTGCCCTCTAGCAGCTCGTAGCTGCCCTGGCGCACGTCTAAAAATGCTTCTAGCACCTCCTTGGTGAGAGCTTCTATCAGGTTTGAAGCCTGGTTGGGGTGCAGGTGCTGCTGCTCCACCAGCCAGCAGATGGCCTGGTAGTCAGACAGGGGGGTGGCCTGTTGCTCAAACAAGATCCGCACCTGCACTCGCACGGCGCTGACCATAGAGGGCACCTGCACACTTAGCCTCCGCAGATGACTATCTAATCGCTCAAAGGCCCGTTCAGCGGTAGAAACATAGTTGAGCTGCCCCTGGTCAAGGTGTAACAACCAGGTGGTGGTGGGCGACATCACCTGAAGGCAGCCGGTCACCTGACGACTGCTCACCTGGGCCAGCAGGCTCAGGGGGTGCAATGGGTTAGGGGAAGACGGGGAGGCCATGGGAACGGTATTTAAGAGCGATGGTTGCATAACGGTTCACTACAGAGGAAAGGAAGTGCACAGGGGACAGATGCAACAGGGGACAGATGCAACAGGGGGCAGATACAACAGGGGGCAGATACAACAGAAGGCGGATGCAAGAGGTCGAGCCGCGCTGCGCCCTAGGGGCAGACTGCGACCGTGGCGCTGCCCAAGGGCAAACGCCAGTGACGGGCGATAAACTGGAAGGGGTAAGACAGCGAAACATCCCGGCTCAGAAGCTTTAAAGCTGCGCCAGCGACTTTCGCGTCACCCAAAAACCTTGGCAGTCTCTGACTAAATCGGGCTAAATCGGGTTACAGACCGCGCCAGCTACGCAGAAGCCAGGTACTTAAAAAAAGCCTAAACTCTAGGAAATGAGCTGGGTCAAGGGCCGCAGCGAGAACCTAAAACAGGGTAACGAACCACCTGACTCATCGCAGCCTTTGCAGATGCCTGAGAGCATTTCACCTAGCAGAACATCTTGATCGCAGCGTCTGGATCTCGTCAGACACAGCAGCCTGACCCAATCCCTGGACAAGATAGTAGCTAGAACACTCTAACCCCGAATTCTCATGCTAGAAACCGCTAAATTTAGCAGTTTTTTGATGTGGGTAGATGCTGAGAAGACAATGCCAGACACTGAAACTTAATCTGATCTGGAGGAGAGATTCAAGTCTGTATCTGGAAGTCTGAAGGGAATTGTGCCTACAGGAGTAAAAGCAATTTGAAAAGTGAACGATAGTCAGGAATGAAGCGCTAAACCGTTACCTAATGACTTTATGTTAGCAGCTCAATCAGCTGTAATTGTGAAAAATAAGTGAACGATATAAAATAGTCTGGGAGTACGATAAAGCTGTTGTAAAGTTATTAGTCAATGCTCAATATGGCGAATCCGATTTGGTGAAGTATGCCGTATCAGACCAATACTAAGTCTGGCTCGGGATCTGTAGGTCTTCTATAATTTTTTAGGTCTTCTACAAATCGGGAACTGCTATATTCGACCCTATAGTTTGGCCCCTGAGAAATCAGGGTTATGCGGTTCCGATGTGGTACTCGGCTGGTTTCGTCCTGCGAAGTCTAAAGGTAGGGTGCCCTGGGGCGATCACCGTCTTCTAAGCCAGCGATCGCAGCAAAGTCTGAATCTTGCGCCGCTGCTGGGCAGCCAGGGCGTTGGGGAAGGTCAGCTCTAGCACCAGCCGCGACTGGTCGCCATGGAGGGTCGGCATCTCCATGGCCTGAGCCACCTGGGCCACCAAACTCTGGGCCGTAGGCAGCGCCCGCCCCGCCGGAAACAGCAGCCCCACGGTGGGAAACGTCTCCAGCAGCGTCGCCCGGTCGAGTTCGGTGACGGCCTGCACTTCGAGGCGCAGATCGCGGCTGCCCATTTCCACCACCCGGGCCTGGTAACTGTCGCTGTGCCAGCCATCCCAGGTCAGCTCCACCGGGGCCTGCACCTGCTTGCGCATTTTTTGGCTAGTGGCCGGCTGTAGGTCGGTGAAGACGCGCCATAGGGTGGTGGCGATGAACTTGAGCGATCGCAGCGGCTTATCCACCTGCGGGCGGTTTTGGGAATACCATTCTTTCACGTCAGAAAACAGCACCAGGGTGAGGTCGTCGGCCTGGCTGGGGCTGAGGTCAACAAACTCCACCGTCAGCTCGGTTTCTAGGCGGCTGGTGGCCGTAGCTCGCACTATTTGAGCCGCTAGAAGTGCCCGAGCGTTGTAGTCGCCCACCAGCTCAACCTGCACCTGGTCAGCCACATTGGGCCATTCGTCGAGCCTGATCTGGGCACCGCTCTCGCTCACGTCCAGGGTTTTACCCGTCCAGCTGTGGCCGTCGTTGTGGATGATGGCGGTGAGCTGCCGGGGCAGGCGGTGGGCGCGGCGCAGCTGGGGTTGTTCGAGCGCCACCAGACAGGCGGCCAGCACCAGCACCAGGTTAAAACCACACCACAGGGCGTTGATCATCACCGCCTGGGTGTCTTCGGGGCTGAGCAGCAGCCAAAAGGGCACCGCCACCAGCGAGGCCGCCGTCAGCAAACCCAAAATGAGTAGGTAGCGCACGCTGTTGGCGTCAAAGGTGCGCTGGTTTACCACCAGCCCCTTGGCGGTGACGTTAAAGCTGCCCAGCTTGGGGTTGACCAGGGCCAGCAGGGTGACAATGCCCGCCTGAAACGACAGGGCAAACTCGTAGATCTCGTTCCAAAACGAGAACCGCACCCGCTTGTAGGGAATGTGGTTGGTCTGCATTGACAGCACGATGTGGGGCAGCGCGTAGAACATCGTCTCAATGCCCAGCCCCTTCACCGAGTTGATGCTAAACAGCAAAAACAGCGTCGGTGCCAACGCATACATCAGCCGGGGGAAGCCAAAGAAAAAGTGTGAGGTGGCGCTAAAGTAGCAGACCCGCTGGGCCAGCGACAGCTTTAGCTTGCGGTTAAACAGCGGATTTTCTAGCCGCAAAATTTGGGCCATGCCCCGCGCCCACCGCACCTGCTGCCCCACAAAGGCGGAGAATTTTTCGGGGGCCAGCCCCGCCACCATGATTTTGTCGTAATAGATGGTGCGGTAGCCCAAGGAGTGCAGCCGCAGCGAGGTGTGGCAGTCTTCGGTGACGGTTTCGGTGGCAATGCCGCCCACCGACCGCAGGTGGCTGCGCCGCACCACCGCCGCCGAGCCGCAAAAGAAAGCCGCATTCCAGGCGTCGTTGCCCTTTTGCAGCACTTTGTAAAACAGCTCGTTGCCCACGGGCACCTGGCCCTGGGTCATCAGGTTGCGCTCAAAGGGGTCGGGGTTGTAAAACCAGTGGGGGGTCTGCACCAGCGCCACGGTTTTGTCTAAAAAGAACCCTACGGTCTCTTGCAAAAAGCCCCGCACCGGAATGTGGTCGCAGTCGAGAATCAGCACCAGATCGCCCGTGGTGCGATCCAGGGCGGTGTTGATGTTGCCCGCCTTAGCGTGGTCGTTGCTGTCGCGAGTTAGCAGCTCGGCACCCAGATCGTCGCAGAGGTTTTGCAGCTCAGCCCGCCGCTCGGGGTACTTGCGACCGTCGTCGAGCACGTAGACCTGTTTCTTCTCGTAGGGATAGTCGATTGCCACTGCCGCCACCACGGTTTTGCGCACGATCGCCACGTCTTCGTCATAGGTGGGAATGTATACATCTACCGTGGGCCATTGGCTTTGGGGCACCGGGGTGAGATCTACGGATTTGCGATCGCGCAGCCGCAGCGTCTGAAAATATGATAAAAATAGCGTCCCTAGGGCATACATCTCGGCCCCGAAGAGCAGCAGCGAAAAAAAGCCGTCTAGCGGGGTGTCGAAATTGAGGGTGTAGCGGGTGCGGTAGTAGAGATAGCGCAGCGTCGTCAGGCTGCTGAGGGCAATCATAAACAGGTGCAGTCGTTCGCGATCGCGGCTGCCACTGGCATTCTTATCCTCCAAGTGCAAAATGCTGTAGCCCAAAAAAATCAGCAGCACCGCCACAATTCCCTGCTGCCAGATCGCCGGGTGAGCCAGCAGCAGGGGCTTGGTCATCAGCCCCAAACAGCCCAGCAGCAACAGCAGCTGCCACCGACTGAGGTGACGGGTGAGCCCATAGGCGCGATCGGGCAGTGTTGTCGTCAGCCATTGGTGCAGGGAAGGCGTGGGGCGTGAGTGGAGCATAGGGAAGGGGCAGATGGAGGGAGGGATCGGTAGAGGGTGGAGGGAGGGGTGCTGCATGGCAGCTGAGTTCAAAGTTCAAAAGTCAAAAGTCAAAATTTTGAACTTTGAATGCTCACTCCCCAATTCGCCGCCGCAGCACCGACTGCGCCACGCCGTAGAACAGCAGCGCCAGCGCCACCGTCGCGGGCACAATAAACAGCCAGTTGTGGCGGGTGATCTGCCACAACACAGGCACAGCGGCGGTGGCCAGCTGCACCTGGGGTGCCTGGCGCAGGGTGGCGAGGCGGTAGTCGGCGCTGTTGTAGGGGTCGGGGTCGCTTACCTGGGCGCTGACCAGCACGGTGTCGCCTTCGATCTGGTAGAAGAGGGGGTCGTAGCGTAGCAGGTCGGCCACCTGGGCCAGGCCGCGGTCATTGCGGCCGCTGAGGGCCAGCACTACCCGCTGGGAGTTCCAGGGCGAAATGATCGACTTCATCATGCCTTCGCCGTCGGGCAGGGGCTGCACCTGGGTGTTGCCCCACTGGCGGGTGCCGCTGCCGCGCAGGGCAAAGCCGTCGTCTGCAACCAATTCAGGCAGGGGAAATCGAGGCTGGGGGCCGATCGCCACCAGGTGGTTTTCATTGCGCGTCGCCTCGGGCAGGTCGCCCTGACGATAAACGGCCAGCTGCACCGAGTTAGCCTGGCTGAGGCGACCCAGCCGCTCGGCCAGCTCTAGCAGCACGGTGACGTCGTTGGCGGTGGGGGCGTCGGGCATCACTACGGCGGTGGTAGAGAGATCTTGGGGGGCGGTGAAGGGGTAGCCGGTTTTGAACAGGTCTAGGTCGGGCAGGCTGGTGAGGGCAGCGCGGTTGAGGCTAAAGCTGGTGTCGCTGTGGATGGTGCCCCAGAGCTGCTGGTCGGTGACTCGGCTGCACGATCGCCGCTCGCGGGGATCGAGGCGAAAGTTGACCTGCAGCTTGGAGGTGGGGGTAACGCGATCGCCCGGCAGATCGACCACCAGGGTGCGGCGGTTCGCGCCTTTGACCTCGGTCAGCTGTTCGCCCTTGAGCGATACCCCGTCTAGCTCCACATCCACCAGCGAGGTGAGGGGGTTGACCTGGGGGCCATAGCTGTAGGAAAGGTTCATGGTGCTGCCCCGCAGCAGGCGATCGTCGGGCAGGGCTTTGAAGTCAATTTCGAGCGCCGGGGATTGGGAGCCGCGCACGGTGACGTCCTCAAAGGGCTGGCGGGTGGCGCTGGTCAGGTCGGTGAGCAAAAAGCTGTCGGCTTCGGGCAGGTAACCCGGCCAGTGGCGCGGCGAGGGCGACGGCACCGCTGCCGCCTGGTTGACCACCACGCCGTGGCCCGTGGCAATTTGCTGATCCTGGGGCTGGATCAGGTACTGCACGGCCTTAGTCACCCCGACTTCGCCGTTGCCGCTGACCACCAGCACAGGAGATCTATCCTCGGCGGCGGTAGCCCACATCAGCAGGCCAGCGTCTGCGGGCAGCGGGTTGCCCTCACCGTCGACAAACTGACCGTCTACTAGGGCAAAGGGCAGGGTGAGATCGGCCAGGCTGGGCTGCTGGGCTGGGGTGCCCAAGACCACCAACCGTTCTTCAGGCTCCAAATCCTCCAGGCTATTCACCAGGCGGCTGTCGAGGGGGCGGTAGTGGGCGGTGCGGCCCAGGTAGGTTTGCAGCCGCGCCGTCGCCGTCAGCCAGGGGCTGTCGGTGGTGGCGGGTTGCAGGTAGGCTACCTGGTTAGGCTCCAGGCTCAGCACGTCAAACAACGGGTAGGGAAACTGGCTAAAGTCGGGGATCACCACCTGGGGCTGGTAGTCAAACACCAGCTTGGAGTCGGGCAGCACCTCGGTCCACAGGGAGGGGTCGAAGGGGTCTTGGGTGCAGGTGGGGGAGTTGTTTTGCAGGGCCGCCACCACCAGCTCGTTGTAGTCTTGCAGCAGGTCGATGGGCACCTCCATCACCGCGTCGCCAATCTCGCCCATGGGCTGGTTGAGGGGTAGGCTGCCAATACTAGTGCCGTTGACGAGCACCGTCAGGTTTGAGCGGGTGGCGTAGAGGGCGGCGGAGTGGCGGTAGCGCAGCAGCACTTTGACCGACTTGGGCGACCAGTGGCGCGGGCGGGTAAACTGCAGCCGCTGCTCGTCGTAGATGCCGCTGAAGCGCAGGCGGTTGCCCACCACCGGGCTGCGGTTAAACTCCAGCACATACTGGCCGGGTTCGCCGGGGGCGATCGCCGGGGCGGCGGGCAGGTCAGTGGGCAGGCTGATTTCAGCCAGGGGTGCCGCTGCCTCATCGCTGGACGGCTCGCTGGGGGTCACTTGGGCCAGCAGCGGCTGGCTGGCCATCAGCAGCAAAACAGCCAGATATAGGGCCATGCGACGGCGAGCACGGGGTGAGAGCGAGGGGAGGAACATGGTTAGAAGTTAAAAATAGGGGCTTTGGTATAAGAGGTGGGTTTTAAAACCTGCTGCTCACGGTTCACAGCTGCCTTCGGCGGCGGCGATGCGATCGGGGGAGACCTCCAGGGGCAGCAGGCCAAACCAGGCCAGGTTTTGGGTGTAGTAGGCGGTGTCGCTATCCCAAAAGCCGTCGCTGTAGGCGGGCTGAAGTTTTTGGTTGAAAATTTCGGCGGCGATCGCAGCATCGACCCGCAGCAAAGCCGGGTAGAGCATGGCGTAGTGGGCGGTGGCCTCAAAGCTGGCCTCAGCGCTGCCGTCGAGGGTGAGGCGAGCGGGCAGGCGACCGTCTCGCTGCCAGCGGTCAATCAGCTCTGGCAGGCGGGCCTCTAGGTAAGCTTGGGCACGGGGTTCGTTAAACCAGGCGGCATCTTGAGACACCCGCCACCACACCCGAAAGGCGTCAAAGCTATAGCGGCTTTGCAGCGGGTGGTCGAGGGGCATCTGGCGGTAGGTGCCGAGGGCCGGGGTGTAGGCCACCCAGTCGGGGGGCAGGCCCGTGGTTGAGAAGTCAGCCAGGTCGTCGAGCATGGCATAGCCGCTGTCGATCAGGCTCTGCCAGTCGCGGTCGGGGTCAACCTCGGCAAACAGACGAAAGCTGGCGGGGGCAAAGTAGGAGGGGTTGAGAATAATCTGCGCTGGCTCTAGGCGAAAGGCTTCGGCAGGGCCGGGGATCAGATGTCGGCTGCCGTCGGGCAGCTCTAGGGTGCCGTCGGCCCAAATGTCGGCCAGCAGAGCGCGGGCCTCGTCGAGGTACTGGGGGCAGTTCCAGCGCTCGGCGGCCATGATCAGGGCCGTGGCGGCATCGACATCGGCATCGGTGGCGAAGTTAGCATCGAGGGTGCCCCAGGAGCTGTCGGGCCGCTGTCCCCACTTCCAGGCCCAGAGCAGGTCGCTGGGCTGGCCTTCGGCATCGAGGCGAATGAGGTTTTCTTTAGCCCAGGCGTAGGTGCGCTTAAAGGTGTCGGGGTCATTGATGGCCACGGCCCGCAGCATGGCGTAGGCTTGGCCCTCGGAGACGGTGCGATCGCTGTCTTCTCGATCAATCACTCGACCATCGGCCTGAATAAACCGGGTGCGGTAGGCTTGCCAGCTCTCCAGCAGCTGGTCGTTGTGGGTGCTCTCCACCGGTAGCGCTAGGGCTGCGTCACCGCCGTCGAGGCAGGCGCAGGCAACAGAGGGAGCGGTGCAGCTGGCTCCAGCCATGGTCAGCACCACCACCAGGGGCAGCACAGAGAACAGCAGGCGTTTTTGCGATCGTCGAAAGCGCAGCAGTTGAATCATGGTAGTCACCTTGAGGAGTAGATGGG
>QBMN01000136.1 GCA_003241845.1 Shackletoniella antarctica
CCACGTCCCGCTCGGAACCGTCCCTTGGTCTCTACGCCCTACCTTTTAGATATCGATTGAACGACCCCTTGGCCGAAACGATGATAGAGGCCGATTTGCCCGGTGTGGATCGGATCGAGCGCACTATTACCCCGGAGGTTGAAGTGCCTTCAGACGGGTATGACCTGTCCATACAGGGGATTTATGCCGTCAATAACGAACTCTGGGTTGTGTCCCAGCTGGACGAAGTGAACGCCGACGCCCCCGCAGCGAATATGCGGGTTTCTGATCGGGTTGTGCTCAATGCACCGGATCTGCCAGTGCGCCACTTCATCATTGGTGAACGCCCCGCAGGGACTTTCAATGAACAGTACACGTTCATTGATAGCCGCGAAGCTATTGCTTCTGATCTTAGTGCCGGTCGCCAACTCTACGACCAAGCTGCCACCTAAGCCAACATCAGGATACGGCTAAAGCTATTGCTGACCGTCCACCACCAGCACCGGCAGCGGACTGGTTTCCAGCACCGTGCGCGATACCGACCCGAGCAGCATTTCTTCTAGGGGGCGATCGCGCCGTTTGCCCACCACAATTTCCGCTACGCTGTGGTCTTGCGCCATGGCCACCACTGTCTCAGCCACGACCTCAGGTTTGACGATCAGCCGGTGGCCAATGTCGGCCAAAGACTGCTAAGTCAGGGCGCGCAGCTGCTCCTACAACCCCAATGGGGATAAGCCTCATGCCCCCCATAACCGACGACACTCTGTGGGCCATTCTCAACGACGAGCTAGACGACGCCACCGTGAACCAGCTGGTGTGGAATAGCCTGGGCTACCGCGAAGCCGAAGCCGGGTGGGATAGCTCGGCGGTGGCCCCTGCCTGGGCCGAGAAATTTCCAGAGCCGCCAAACTTCATTGAAAGCCGACCGGCGACGGTGCAGCTCACCCGCTCGATTCCTCCGGAAGACAAGCAGTTGCTCAAAGCAGAACTGGGGTTTAAGGGCTACACCCTAGACCAGCTGATACCGCGATTGACGCGGCGGGCAACGATGGTGAGCTGGCTGCTGAGCTACCGCAGACGGCACCAAAATTAAAAAAGGATGCGGAACCCGCATCCTTGCTCTCAACCCACGGCGCTCTCTCCGTGGATGCTGGAGCTGCTGGCCTGGGCGATGGGCCTTGGCGGTGGATCGATGGTGTCGCGATCGCACTGGCCCCGGCGCAGCAGCATAGCTGATGTTAGAACTCTGCCGTGGCTAGTTCCCTTGGCGCTTGGGCCTGGGAGGCGGTGGCGTCAGGGTCTTCGGCCCTGGGGGAAGAGTCTAAAAAGATGTCGTTGGCCTTGAGCTGAAGCCCGGCTCTGGGCTGGGAGTCGGCTTTGCTAAGGTAGGGGGAGGCGTCGATGGCACCGCTGGCGATAATCAGCGAACCCTTCTTGATGTGGGTGAGTTTGCGCCAGGCGGGGGAGTCTTCCCACACGGTGATGTCGACGGTGAAACTGTCGCTCTCTTTGCGGCTGGGGATGCGATCGACGTAGATGGTCAGGTTGGCAACCTGGGTGCTGCCGCCGGTTTTGCGCTCAATGTGGCGCACCTGGGGGTCGGCGGCCACATAGCCGGCCAGGGTACATAGGTTAAAGCCTCGACTAGACATGGGTAGAGTCTCCATTGAAGAACAGATGCACCAGACCCCGCCCGACGCGACAGATATCTGTGGCTTTAATATGCACAGACTAAATTCATAATTTGCTATGGATTTTTACGTAACTTTTTAGACTGTGATCTACGTGTTTCTAGCGTTTGCCCCAGGTTGGGGTCGAAAATTTGGCCACAGCCATAGCCCGGCTTAGCGATATGCTAGATCTGGAGTAATTACAGTGCTATGACCACCCAATCGGTAGACCCTGCTGACCGTAAGCTTTGGCTAGCGGCTATAAAGCCACCTATGTATAGCGTTGCCATTATGCCAATGGTAGTGGGCAGCGCGATCGCTTACGCCGAAACCAGCCAGTTTGACGGCGGTATTTTTGCGCTATTTGTGATGGCGGCGGTGCTTATTTTGGCCTGGGAAAACCTCAGTAATGACGTGTTTGATGCTGAGACCGGCATCGATGTGAATAAGGCGCATTCTGTAGTAAATCTCACGCGCAATCGAAGATTGGTTTTTGCCTTGGCGAACCTGTGTTTGGGCTTGGGCATCGCCGGGATTGTGGCGATCGCGCTCACCCAGCAAGACCCCACCGTGCTGGCGATCATTCTGCTCTGCTGCGGGCTGGGCTACCTGTACCAGGGGCCGCCCTTTCGCCTGGGCTACCAGGGGCTGGGGGAGGTGCTGTGCTTTTTGAGCTTTGGGCCGCTGGCCATGGGGGCGGCCTACTATAGCCAGACCCAGAGCTGGTCGTGGGGCAGCCAGATGGCGGGGGCAATGGTGGGGCTGACCACGACGCTGGTGCTGTTTTGCTCCCACTTTCACCAGGTGGCAGACGACCTGGCGGCGGGGAAGCGATCGCCCATTGTGCGCCTGGGCACCGAGCGGGGGGCGGCACTGGTTCCTATGGTGTGCGTTGTTTTTTTTGCGATCGCCGCCCTCGGTATTCTCCTGAGAATATTTCCGATCTGGACGGCGCTGGTGTTTTTAAGCGCCCTCTCGGCCTGGCGGCTGACCCGCCACGTGACCCGCTTTCACGACCAGCCCGATCGGGTCTTCAACGCCAAGTTTTTTGCCATTGGCTTTCACTGTTGGAGCGGGCTGCTGCTGACCCTAGGCTTTTGGTTGGGTGCCTATGGGGGTTGAGTTAGCGGTTCGCCCTTACCGACGGCGGTTTGTGCAGCCGTTGCACACCGCCCACGGGCCGTGGGTGTGGCGAGAGGGGCTGCTGATTCGCCTGAAAGATAGCCTGGGGCGATTGGGCTACGGCGAGGTGGCCCCAATATCGTGGTTTGGCAGCGAATCGGTGGCCGAAGCCCTAGCGTTTTGCCGCGCTCAGGGGGATGGGTGGCGATCGCGCCCCATTCCCGATGAGCTGCCTGCTACTCAGTTCGCCCTAGAGTCAGCCCTGGCCGACTTGACCGGAGAGATCGCTGGGAAAGAACCGGCGATTCCTGCGGATAGCTTTGCTAACGCAGCCATCTGTGGCCTCCTGCCCGCTGGCCCATCGGTGTTAGAAATTGCACCCCAGCGCCTAGCCCAGGGCCATCGCACCCTAAAGTGGAAAATTGGCGTGCATCCTGCTACTGACGAAATCCGTTGGCTGGAGCAATTGGTGAAAGACCTGCCTAATTCCACCCGGCTGCGGCTGGATGCCAATGGGGGGCTGAGTCTAGCCCAGGCCGAGCAGTGGCTGGCAGTCTGCGATCGCATTAACGCCCATCCTCAAGGGGCTGCTATCCAATACCTGGAGCAGCCGTTGCCCCCCGATCAGTTTGACCAGATGCTGGAGCTAACTCAGCGGTACAAAACGGCGATCGCCCTGGATGAATCGGTTGCCACCGTGCCTGAGCTAGAAGGTTGTTGGCAACGGGGCTGGCGGGGGGTGTTTGTGGTCAAGCCTGCGATCGCGGGTTCGCCCCAGCAGCTAGAAGCGTTCTGCCACAAGCATCGACCCCGCCTCGTCTTTTCCTCTGCCTTTGAAACCGTGGTGGGGAGACGGGCGGCGTTGGCGATCGCCGCCCGCTGTTCGCCCGGCCCGGCCCCCGCGCTTGGCTTTGGCACCCAGGGCTGGTTCGATGATGATTGGGACACCCTCACCCCCGCCGAGCTATGGGACAAACTCTAAACGCGCTGCTTCACAATCGTCGGGGCGACGATTGGCTGATCGGCCCTAGCAGTCAGGAGTTTTGGCGGTGTCTGGAAGATCTGATCCCTGTTTTTGCGGCCTACCGAGCATCCTGTGGTTCACATAGCCCCGGCGTCTTGCTTACCGAGCCTGACCCAAGGCAATTTTTGGTGACTTGCTTGGCGGCTTGGTCGGCAGGCTGCACCGTTGTCTTAGCTAACCCTCGCTGGGGCCGGGGCGAAAGCCAACAGGTGCAGGCCATGGTCGATCCAGCCTGGGGCGATCCCCTGGTGCCGGGCATTGCGGCCTATCCCTGCCGAGTACCGGGCGGACAGCCGGGGCAAATCCTCATTCCCACGGGCGGTTCGTCGGGGCAGATCAAGTTTGCGGTGCATACCTGGGAGACTCTAAGGGTCTCTGTGGAAGGCTTTTGCGCCCACTTTGCGGTTGAACGGGTTCACGCCTACTGCGTGCTGCCGCTGTTTCACGTCAGCGGGCTGATGCAGGCGCTGCGGGTGCTGGTCACAGGCGGGCAGCTAACGCTCCAGCCCTACGGCGACCTCAAACGGGGAGAATTCTTGCCCTTGCCCCCCGGTGGATTTCTTTCGCTAGTGCCCACCCAGCTCCAAGATTTGCTGGCTTTGAGCGGTGAGGTTATCCCCTGGCTGCGGAGTTTCAGGGCGGTATTGCTGGGGGGCGCTCCGGCGGGCCAGGCCCTCCTCGACCAGGCCCAGGCGGCTCAAATTCCCGTTGCCCTCACCTACGGCATGACCGAAACCGCTTCCCAGGTCGCCACCCTCTTGCCAGAGGAATTTTTGGCGGGCAACCGCAGCAGCGGCAGACCCTTGCCCCACGCCAGCATTACCATCCTCAGCGCCCAGGGGCAGCCCCAGCCACCGGGGCAGCCTGGGAAGGTTGCGATTCAGGCCGGGTCGCTGGCAAAGGGATATTTTGAGTGTCCTAGGCAGCCGTTTGCCGCGACGGTGGGCAGTGCCCACCCTACGGGGGTGCAATCGGCGGCGGCGAGCTTAGCAACCGACGACATGGGCTATCTCGATGAAGGGGGCTATCTGCACATCGTTGGGCGCAGCAGCAGCAAACTCATTACCGGCGGCGAGAATGTCTTCCCAGAAGAAATCGAGGCGGCGCTGCTGGCGACGGGGGCGGTGAGGGATGCCTGCGTGGTGGGGCTGAAGAGCGATCGCTGGGGTCAGCAGCTCTGCGCCCTGGTGGTGATGGAGTCTACCCAATTGCTGCCAGATTTACCCGAGCGGCTGCGATCGCGGTTGGCCGCTTACAAACTACCCAAGCAGTGGATTTTGGTTAGTTACCTACCTAAAACTGCCCAGGGCAAACTCAGTCGGCCCCAGTCCTTGGCTCTAGCTCAAAGGATTCTGGGCATGGACTCCTAAAATTCCTGACTCATTTCACGGGTTTTATCCAGTTCTGCTGCCGGGCGAGTTCTAGGCTGGCGGCGGCGGTAGCAAAAATTAGCAGGCTTTCGGCGATCTCCACCGCAAAGGGCCAGCCCCGCAGGCTCACCGCCGCCGCCACATTCACCAGGGCCAGACCCCGCACCAGGCTAAAGGCCAGCACCACCCCCGCCTTGAGCTGGGGGTTGGGGTCTTGGCGCACGGCGTAGCGATAGGTAATACCAAACAGCCCGCCGGAGAGGCCCGCGATCGCCGCACTCACCCAAAAGGTGCTGCCGCCGAGGCCAGCGGTAATAGAGCGCAGCGCTGCCCCCCAGCTGACGAAAGGCATACGGTGCAGCAGCAGCAGCAGCGCAGCGATCGCCCCCGCCGCCGTTCCGGCTAAAACCGCCGCCTTCAGTGACTCAACTCGATCTTCATCGGTAAACGGGCTTTCGATTGTCACAGCAAGGGACTCGCAAGAAAATAAGGTACCAACTGCCATCTTGCCTATTGGTGCATTGCTTCGCGTTGGCGGAGCCTCGCCTTAGCGTTATGCACCCTACAGTGATCAATGCCTCCGGTACTTTATTTAGGCGCACGTCCCCAAGCTCTATTTCGCCTCAAATCGCTCTAGCCAGCCGCGCATTTTGCCGGGGTTGAGCAGCCCGTGGGGGTCAACCTCAGCTTTAAAATTCACCTGCACCGCATCCACCTTTTTCATGCCGCCGTCTTCGAGCAGGTAGGTGTGGGGGTTGGCGATCAGCGCCCCGTTGGCCTCGTGGTAGCGAATGATTTCCGCCAGCCGCTCAGGGGTCGAGTAGCGCACAATTTGCAGCGCCGCCGGGATGGTGTTGCCCCCCATGCGCAAATATTCCAGGTGCATGATCACCTCGTCGCCAAAGTGCTCGTAGAAGTGGCGCACCCCCTCTAGCTCGGGGTCATAGGGAAACAGGGTTTGCAGGTAGGTGAGCGACGGGTCTACGCTACGGGCGTGGAGGGTGGTGTGGTTCCAGGTAAACTCGGCCAGGGGCGTGCCTTTGCTGGCCTCCTGGGCCGACTTGCTGTAGGTGATGGTGCCGCCAAACTCTCTTACCAGTTCACCAAACAGCCCCAGGGAAGGCTCGGCCACCATCAGCAGGGCCGCCGCTTTGCCCTCGGGCAGGTAGGGCTGCAACGCTGCAAAATAGCCAGGGATCGGCCAGGCGTGGATGCTGATCAGTTTTTTAATCAACCCGTCGGCATCGCCCAGGGCTTGGCCAAAGCGGGCGGCGGTCATAAACTCATCGAAGACCACAATCACCTCTGCCCAGGGGTAGGCTGGCCCCAGGGGAATTTCTAGCTCGGTAATAATGCCGTTGGTGCCGTAGGCGTGGTTGACCTTGTGAACCGCGTCGCCCCGCAGCTCGATCACCCGAGGGTGGTCTTCAAAGGTGACGACCCGCACGGCGTTGAGGTTGCCGCGATCGCGCAGCTGCCCGTAGGTAATCGAGCCAATGCCGCCGCTGCCGCCGCCAATAAACCCGCCAATGGTGGCGGTGCGGTAGGTCGATGGGTACATGCGCAGTTCCCAGCCGGTTTCACGGGTGACTTTATCGATCACAGAGAGCTTTGCCCCCGGCTCTACCCAGGCCACCCCCGGCTCGACTCGCTTCACGGCGTTCATCTTGCTCAGGTCGAGCACCACGCCGCCCTCTAGGGGAATGCACTGGCCATAGTTGCCCGTGCCCGCCCCCCTCACCGTCACGGGCACCCGCGCCTCAACGCAGACCTTGGCCACCGCCAGCACCTCGGCCTCGCTGGTGGGGCGCACGATCAAGTCGGCCACCAGCGAGGCCAGCTTATCCTTCAGCACCGGGCTGAAGTAGTAGTAGTCTTTCGAGAGCTTTTCGCGCTGGTTGGGGTCGCGGATGGTTTCGATCGCCCCAAAGGCTTGGGCTAGAGCATCCCAGTCGGTAGCGATTTGGGCCAGGGTCATGGGTAGGTCAGAAAGTGAGGTATACCCCGCTAGTGTAAAACGCTAACGGATGGCAGCGTCTGTATCAACGGGTTCTATCAACCATCGGCAATGTCGTTGGCACCGTCCTGCTCTTCGGCGCGGTGGCGCTCGGCCAGCTGTAGCAGCATTTCTTCGTGCATTTGCCGGGTAATGGGGTAAAACCGGGTCAGCAACATAGACAGCGCCAGCAGCACCATGGGCACCGGGCCAATGAAGATCCGAATCGCCAGCAGGGCCGACTCGGGCTGCACCGCCGCCTCGCTGACAAACCCCGAAAATTGCAGCGCTAGGCTAACCAAGAACAGCCCCAGGGCTAGGCCCACCTTTTGCAGCAGGGTCATAAAGGCGTAGAACACACCCTCTCGCCGCTGGCCGGTTTTGATCTCGTCAAGCTCGATCACGTCGGGCAGCATGGCCCAGGGCACCACGTAGGCAGTGGCCACCCCAAAGCTAATCACAATACACAGCAGGTAGAGCGCCGCCACCTGCCCCGGCTGCACAAAGAACAGGGCAATCTGGGCAATGATCCAGGTGCCGATGCCGATGTAAAACACCTCCTGCTTGCCCAGGCGACGGCTGAGCTGGTTCACCAGCACCATCATCACAATGGCCGTACCCTGCACCAGCAGCGCCACCAAAAAGTACGAGTCTAGGCCCATCCAAAAGGTGGCGTAGAAGGGAATAATGCTGGCGGTCATTTGTAGCGCCAGCCAGGTAAACAGGTAGATGCCGATAACGAACATGAAGGCGCGGTTGGCAAACACCACCTTGATTTGCTCAATAAAGGGCAGCGCTGCTTCCTCAGTACTGGCGGGCTGAAGGGCGTTGCGCTGCACGGCGTAGGGGTAGGTGCCCCACACGCACCACAGCAGCGGCAGCACCGAGAGCACGGCGCAGATCCCCCCCAGCACCAGATACTGCTGGCGGAGGTCAGTGATGGTTTGGGTAATCACCAGGCCGAGGCCGAGGGCGGCGATCGCCCCAAACAGCGACGACCCTAGGCGAAAGGCCGTTAGCTCGGTGCGCTCGTCGTAGTCTTTGGTCAGCTCAGCGGTGAGGGTGGTGTAGGGCAGGTTCACCACCGTATAAAACACCTGAAACAGCAGCGACATCACCACGTAGTACCAAAACCGAGCGGTGGCGCTCTCCCACCCCGGCACCACCCAGGTGAGAAAGAAAGTCACCCCAAAGGGAATCGCCCCCAGCACTATCCAGGGGTAGCGACGGCCCCAGCGGGTGCGGGTTTTGTCGCTCAGATAGCCAATAAAGGGGTCGTTGACGGCATCCCAAATGCGCCCGATCGCCAGCACCGACCCCGCCGCCACCGGGCTGAGACCCGCCGCTGTAGTCAGAAAGATCAAGAACGAAAAGGCCAGCAGGTTGGCGGTCATCCCCGGCCCGATATCTCCAGCCCCAAAGGCCAGCTTGCCCGCCAGGGAAAATTTCGGCGGGGCAGCGGCGGGGGAAGGAACGTTAGTCGCCATGGGTTACCTTGCTTAATGCTTGCTTAGTAGATCAACACCCGAACAACAATTCAAACGGCGCCCTCAGTGTATTATTTCCCCATCGCAGATTGCCTTACACCGAGTCCAGCTTAGGAACTGTAGCGCGACCGGGGGGCAAAACTCCACCAGTGGGCTTAAATCAGGCTGGGCGATCGCCCTCTAGGGGCCAGGGCTATTTCATTTAGAGCAGTGGGGAAAAGGAGCATGGCTGATTTTTACGTAAGTTGGGACGACTACCACCGCGATATTGAGAAACTGGCCATTCAAATCTACGAGTCGGGCTGGGAATTTAACCAGATCGTCTGCCTGGCCAAGGGCGGGCTGCGCATTGGCGACACCCTCTGTCGGCTGTTTGATGTGCCCCTGGCGATTTTGTCCACCGCCTCCTACGGCGGGGCCGATGGCCGCACTCGAGGATCGATCACCTTTTCCCGCGACCTGAGTATGACCACCCCCAGCCTGGGCAGCCAGGTACTGATCGTCGACGATCTAGTCGACTCGGGCTACAGCCTCAAAAAATCCCTGGCCTGGCTACACCACAAGTACGGCTTCTACATTGAAGAGGTGCGCACGGCGGTGCTGTGGTATAAGGCCGAATCAATCATCAAGCCCGACTACCACGTGGCCTATCTAGACGACAACCCGTGGATTCATCAGCCCTTTGAGCGCTACGAAACCATGACCCTCCCAGAACTGGTGGCTAATCATCAGCCCCAGCCGACGGCTTAGCCGGTAGCTCTACGGGCGACAGGGCCTTAGCCTCTGGCGAGTCGTGGAGCTGCTGGTAGCCCCAGTAGCCCGCCAGCCCCGTCACCAGGGTCAACGAAATAATGCCGCCGGCGCGACACAGCCCCTGAATCGCCCTAGAAGCCCGCAGGGCGGTGAGATAATCGCCTTGCCGGTAGGCCTGGCGCAGGTTCATCGCGCAGGCCAGCGCCGGAATGCCCAGGGGTGGAAAAATCACAAAGGCAGTCAGCAGCACCTGATGCCAACGGGCCGGAGGACAGGGCTGTCCTTGAAATAGCTTGTATTGGCCCCGCCACTCCACCACGTCCTGGTCTTTGACCTGGGCAGTGAGATCAAAGCTCTGCACATCGTCCATCTGCCAGCTGATGATCAGGGCGCGTAGCTGGTCAGGCAGGGTGAAGTAGTTGATGCCCACCCCCACCGGGCGGTAGACCTGAATGGTGAGGCCGTCATCTTGGTGCCGGGCCATAACGGTGATCTGCCTTAGTCCCAGCCCGGCCTCTAGGCGTTGAGAAAGCAGGCGATCGCGGTGGGCCTGCTGAGCGTGGTAAAGCTTGAGCCGCGCCTGGTCGAGGTTGAGATCGTTGCACAGAGCCAGTTCCCAGTCGCGGATGGCCTCGGCGGGCTGCCCCAGTTGCTCATGGGCCTGGCCCCGGTGCAGGTAGGCTTCGGCTAGGTTGGGGTTGGTGGCCACGGCGGCGTCAAAATCGGCGATCGCCTCAGCATAGTGCTGGTGCCGCAGGTGCAATAGCCCCCGGTTGTAGTGAATCAGCGCGTGGCTCGGCTGCTGATCCAGAGCAGTTTGCCAGTCGGCCAGGGCCAAATCTTCTTGCCCCTGCTGGCAGTACAGCAGCCCCCGGTTGCCGTAGGCCCGAATGCTGGCGGGGTTGAGGGCAATGGCCTGGCTGAAGTGAGCCAGGGCCGCATCGGTGGCCCCGCTTTGCCAGTGGGCTTTGCCTAGCTCAACGTGCACATCGGCGGGGCAGGGATGGTGGCCGAGCGCTCGGGGCAGTTCCCTGAGCGCCTCATTGAGATTACCTTTGCGTACCTGGGTCAGGGCCTGACGATAGTGGTATCGAGCCAGCTGGCGGCGCAGCCAAGGAGTAGGGGCATATCCCATGGAGATAGTTTTAAAAGAAGGAGGAGCAGTTACCCTTCATCTTTCCCCGCAGAACCCAGGCTGTCAGTGAAGCGTTACGGGAATGTAACGGGATTATGGCTGATTTAAGGAAAGATTTACGAAGTCCCTTACGAATTACTCGCCGAACCGCCCTCGGGGCGATCGCCCGCTTGGGCCGCCTTGAGCGCCACCGAGGCGACGGTTAGGGTCAGCCGCGCCTGCTCCACCTCAGACAGGGTTTCCCAGGGGCCATCTGAAATTGCCCGCAGGTTTAGGTCGACAATTTCGCCCCGACCATCGCGCAGCGAGTAGGCCAGGGGTCGGGCCAGTACGGCTAGGTCAGCGGCATCCCAACCGGGCAAAATATCATTCACACAATGCACCAGCTGGTCAATTAGAGGCTGACCGCTGCGGGACAGGGTGGTGGCAGCGGTGGCCAAGCTTTGCAGCAGCCCACCGGGCATGCGCGTCTGAAACTGGCGCAGCTGGCCCAGGATTGGAGCTGCGGCCACAGCGATTTCAGCCTCTGACTGCTGGGCTGTGGCCAGGGCCGTCATCTGAGATTCTAAGATTTGCCAGCCCGCTGCGATCGCAGTAGTCAGATCGCCGTCATCTAGAGCACCAAACTCTGTCTCTAGGCTAGCCAGGTAGCCCTCCGCCTCAGGGGCCAGCGGTTCCCAGGGATACGCCCCCTCTGAGGCGCCCTCCGAGGCGCTCTCTGAGGCCCCCTCGGAAATCAGAATGCTGGCGAGTAAATCGTGTTCGGCGGCCATAACAGACTCAGCGGCGGGCGTAGGGGAAGAGGATGACTGATTCATTGCGTTAACTATAGATGCACGTGAGGGTAACAAACCTGACAATAGTGGATACATGGTGCCACTAGATGATTCCGTACAGGACGAACAATTTTTCTCCTCAGCTAGCATGGCGGCTCCGATTTGGGGCTACCCTCGAGGGTAAATTCCATCAGCTCCCCCTCTCGACTGCCAAACTGAATGGCGGTGCCTAGGGTCAGCAGCACCTCGGCCCGGTGCACATGGTGCCAGGTGACCCCGTCAAAGTAATAGGAGCCATAGCGCGATTGATCGCGCAGGTAGTAGCAGGTTTTTTGGATGCCGTTGTCAAACTGGTTGCGGTAAAAAATCTCAGCGTGCTGCCCCGACACCCAGGGTTCTAAAATCACCAGATCGTTATCGGGCAGCCGCCCCACCCGCAGATATCCGTCGTAGAGCCGCCACAGACGGGCCGGGGTTTGCAGACAGCGCAGCACCACCGCCTGGGTAAACTCTGCCTCCTGCCCAGGCAGCTGGGTCACCGCCAGGGAAGCTTCTCGCAGCAGATGCCCCGCAAAGTCGGGATGCTGGTAGAGCACCGGCAAACTCCAGGCGGGGTGGTTAAATCGATAGGTGGTCAGCAGATGCTGGCGGGCCTGGGCCACCGCCTGGGCCACCGGCTGGCGCTCGGCCAGGCCCCGAGCCAGCACTTGAATAAAGCTCAGGGCCTCTTCGTCGCCAATGGAGTCGCGCATGGCCAGCACCGCTGGCACCCCGTGGTGCAGCAGCACCTCCGCTAAGCTGCTGCGCGGAATCACCTGCCGCTGCTGGAGGTCGGGCTGAGCCCCCCAGCAGGTGTTAAATACCGCCAGGCGAATGCCGTTGCGGGCCAGCCCTTGGGCTAGCTCAGTGCCGCTCAGGCCACCCCCCGGCTGCAAAAACAGCAGCCCGCCATCGGGGGCAGGCACCCCATGACCCGCGTAGAAAAACACGTTGAAGTAACCAGTTTCTAGGGCGGTAAGCAGGGTCTTGGCATCGGGTTCTACCAGGGTTTGCACCTGGCAAACCACCGGGCTGCTGCCCCGGTAGCTGAGGCTAGAGGCGCTGAGTTCGAGCAGTTGTTTTAGGGCCTCGGCCTCCTGGGGCAGCTGTAGTCGATTTGCCGGGTCGTCAGGGTTAGCCGAGTCGCTGGGGCGATCGTGACCCAACACCAGCAAAATCCGTAGGGAGGTTTCGAGTTCTACCTCTGGCAGGGGTTCTACAGCGCTGGTGGTGCGGCTAAATAAAATCTGTGGCCCTAAAGAGAGGGCCGGGCAGCCCGGTTCGGGCTGCATAATTTCCCAAGGTAGGCTGATCAGCTCTGGGGGGCGCACCTCAAGGCGCAGCTTGAGCGGACGGTTCTGACCGATCGCAATGCCCAGACTGCGCTCTAGGGTCTGACGAATCGGGCCGTCAAACAGCCACTCCCACAGGCTGACCCCCAGACCCTGCATCAGCCGCCCGGTATAGCCGCCCGATTCTGCCCCCGGAGACACCCGCTCCAGCAGATCGTCAAGGTGAAACTGCGGCACGTAGGCCGAGGGCACATGGGGCACTGGCGGCAGCCCCCGCAGCGAAAAAAACTGCTGCCAGCTCTCCCAAATCTGCGCCATCTGGCCATCCCACAGGCGGTCATGGTGGGCATAACCCCCTGGAAACGGGCTTTCTAGCACCCAAATAGCATAGTGGGTTGAGTCGGCCTGGGTGAGTCGATCAATGGCGAGGCTAAGGGTAAGGGCATCGGACGACAGCATAGGCGAGCCTTGTTCAGGGGGGCCAAATAACTAGGCCAGAGGGAAGACAGAGGCTACGGGCGGGCACTCAATGGTTGGTTGGGGCGGTTGGGCGGGCGGGGGCCGATCAGACCTA
>QBMN01000137.1 GCA_003241845.1 Shackletoniella antarctica
CCTCACCCCCATGACCGTCGCCCAAGCCCTCACCCTCGCTGCCAAGGTTCGCGCCGACTTCCCGATCCTCCACCAGGAGGTGAATGGGCATCCGCTGGTGTATTTGGACAACGCGGCCACGTCGCAGAAACCTCAGGCGGTGATTGACGCCCTGAGTCACTACTATCAGAGCGATAACGCCAATGTGCACCGGGGCGTCCACAACCTCAGCGCCCGCGCCACCGACGCCTATGAAGGTGCCCGAGACAAGGTAGCCGCCTTCGTCCATGCCACCAGCCGCAACCAGATCGTCTTTACCCGCAATGCCAGTGAAGCGATCAACCTGGTGGCCTACGCCTGGGGTATGAATACCCTGAAGGCGGGCGACGAGATCATTCTCTCGGTGATGGAGCACCACAGCAATCTAGTGCCCTGGCAGTTAGTGGCTCAGCGCACCGGGGCGGTGCTGAAGTTTGTAGGGCTGACCGCCGACCAGGCCTTTGACCTCGATCAGTACAAAGAACTGATCAGCGACAAAACCCGGCTGGTGGCGGTGAACCACGTCTCCAACACCCTGGGCTGCGTCAACCCGGTAGCGGAAATTATCGAAATTGCCCACGCCCACGGCGCAAAAGTGCTGATTGACGGCTGCCAGAGTGCGCCCCACATGGCGTTAGACCTGCCCGCAATGGGCTGCGACTGGTTTGTGGCCTCGGGTCACAAGATGTGTGCCCCCACCGGCATTGGCTTTCTCTACGGCAAGCTGGAGATGCTCGAAGCCATGCCCCCCTTCATGGGCGGCGGCGAGATGATTGCCGATGTGTTTCTTGACCATTCCACCTATGCCGAACTGCCCCACAAGTTTGAGGCGGGGACGCCTGCCATTGCCGAGGCGATCGCCCTGGGGGCCGCCGTCGACTATCTCTCTGGGCTGGGCATGGACAACATCGCCGCCTACGAGCACGAGCTGACCGCCTACCTGTACCAGCAGATGCAGACCATCCCCGAAGTCACTCTTTACGGCCCTGCCCCCGAGGCCGATGGCAGCGGCCACGCCGCCCTGGCCACCTTTACCGTCGAAGGCGTTCACGCCCAGGATCTTTCAACTCTGATTGACCAGTCGGGCATTGCCATTCGCTCGGGGAACCACTGCACCCAGCCATTGCACCGCATTTTGGGCGCTGACTCCACCGCTCGGGCCAGCCTATATTTCTACAATACCAAAGCCGAGATCGACAGCTTTATCGTCGCCCTCAAAGACACCATCGACTTCTTCAAAGGCGTGTTTGAAGACGACGACTAGAACGCCGGTACAGAAGCCCGGTTTCTTGACCAGGATGCAAGTCATGCCGTTAGGCGACTTCTGGAAAATAGTTTCCCAATGGTGGGCATTGCCCGCCCTGCAGCGGCTATAGTCGCTGAATTAAAGCTGGTATCTTCTTTCCTGGAAATCTCCTTAGAGCAGCGACGAAGAAACCGGATTTTTAGCCATACTGCGATGTTCTAGGGCGCTTCCTTTTGGCTGTCCTGATTGGCCTGGGGGGCTAGGGGGATGCCGTTAGTCTTTTCGCCAGTTCAGTCTGCTCGCTAATCTTGATAGAGACGGCAGCGGCTAAAGTCTACCTGGGGGCCGGTGGAGCACTGCACAAGGCTGCGGCCAGCGGCTAGGGCTGCCTGACTGGTGGCATGGATTTCGCCGTCGGTGAGAGCAGATAGATCGGGGGTGATTACCCAGCAAAAAAACTCTGTAGATCGCCGATGGGTTACGGCCACAATCCACTCGGGGAAAGCAATTAGGGTGTTGAGCTGGTCGTTTGCCACGGGCTGACCCCTCCTTAATAGAGGCTGGACGGTAGTTAGACGGTAGCCAAATTGCCTAGACCGAATAACTACCTATTGCGAATGCGTTCAATTGTACTATACTGATTCTCGAAGGACAACTGGTCAAGGGTTCAGGAGTCTTGTTCTATAGCATCTGGTTCTAGAGTACTGAGGCACTATGGCGGCAAAGAAAGGCGGAAGCAGCAAAGAGCAGACCGAGAAGGAAAAGGCCCTGACAATGGTGCTCGGCCAAATTGAGCGCAACTTTGGCAAAGGGGCGATCATGCGCCTGGGCGATGCTGCCCGCATGAAGGTCGAAACCATTTCCACCGGGGCCCTGACCCTTGACCTGGCTCTGGGCGGTGGCCTACCCAAGGGGCGCGTAATCGAGATCTACGGCCCTGAAAGCTCGGGTAAAACCACCCTGGCCCTGCACGCCCTGGCTGAGGTGCAAAAGGCAGGCGGCGTTGCGGCCTTTGTCGATGCTGAGCACGCCCTTGACCCGATCTATGCCGCCGCCCTAGGGGTCAACGTCGACGAACTGCTGGTGTCGCAGCCCGACACGGGTGAGATGGGTCTAGAGGTGGTGGATCAGCTGGTGCGATCGTCTGCAATTGACGTGGTGGTGGTCGACTCGGTGGCCGCCCTAGTGCCCCGCGCTGAGATCGAAGGCGAAATGGGCGACACCCACGTGGGGCTTCAGGCCCGCCTGATGAGCCAGGCGTTGCGCAAAATCACCGGCAGCATCGGCAAGTCACAGTGTACGGTGATCTTTCTCAACCAGCTGCGGCAGAAAATTGGCATTTCCTACGGCAACCCGGAGGTGACTACCGGGGGCAACGCCCTCAAGTTCTACGCCTCGGTGCGCCTCGATATTCGCCGCATTCAAACCCTCAAAAAGGGCACCGAAGAGTACGGTATTCGCGCCAAGGTGAAGGTCGCCAAAAATAAGGTGGCACCACCCTTCCGCATTGGCGAGTTTGACATTCTCTTTGGCCAGGGCATTTCGACCGTGGGTTGTTTGGTTGACCTGGCTGAGCAGACCGGCGTCATTGTGCGCAAGGGAGCCTGGTACAGCTACGATGGCGACAACATTGGCCAGGGCCGCGAAAACACCATTTTGCGCCTGCAAGAAGACGCTGCCTTTGCCCAGAAAGTGGAGGCCCAAGTTAGAGAAAAGCTAGAGATTGGCGGAGCCGCCGTGGGCGTAGCTGAGGAGGTCGAGATTGAGGTTGAAGACGAAGCTTACCTGGAAGAGAACGAGTAGCGATGGCGAGGTGAGCGTAACCGCCTGGTCAACCTCGCCCCAATAACCGCTTAATCAAAGCCCCTAGAACAGCTACTCAACGTTGTTTTAGGGGCTTTGATTGTCAGCACCATTTGCCCCTACCGCTTGACCTTGGTGGCACCGGGATTGTGCGATGCGGATTTGATATTCGAACTGCCTACCGTGGGATGGCGGATTGCGATCGTCTTGTAGGCAGTGGCATGCCAGTAAATGTCAGGGTTTATGAACTTACCTGGCCAGAGTAGGGGTTGTTTTGTAAAAATGAGTACAGAAATACCTGGCGATTCACTTCTGTACTCCGAGGAATGGGTCATAGCTGGCATAGACCTCTTGGAGACGGCCCATGACTCTGCAACTCTATTCTCAATCTGAAGCCGCGATCGCCCCAGATTGGAATCCGGTTTGCCACATTACCTACACCCGCGACACCTGGGTGAAATTGAGCCAGTTCCCCAGCGAGTACGCCGCCGAGGAGGCTCAGCTACTCTGCCCAGAATCGCCAGATAGCTGGGTAGTTTGGGTGCCTGACCATGGCGAAGTCGTGCTGCACAAGCGCCATTTCTATTGCTGATTGAGCACGTCTTTTTTGTGCTGGGGCGCTGCGGCAATGGCGGCGACTTTGGCCCGCAGTTCTTCTGACACCCCCATCTCTGCCAGGGTTGTCATCAGGTCTTCGGCTACGGCGTCAAAGTGTGCGCCGTTGAGACCGTGCTGTGCCACTAATTCTTTGTGGGCTTCGCGCATGAGGCGGCCATCATATTTATCGGTGCCGCCAAAGGCATAGGTAAGAAAGGCTTTTTGGTGCGATCGTTGTTTCACCATGTCTACATTTGCGAAGAAGTGCTTGATGCGATCGTCCTGTAAAACGCGCTCGTAAAATTTATCGACGGCTAAGTCAACGGCAGGCGCTCCACCGAGTTGGTCAAATAACGTGGCCATGGGTTCTCCTGGTTTGGAATGCCTGAGACAGCAAAGTGTAGGGCTGTCCAGTTAGCTTAGACACAGTGGGTTGATTCATCCCCGAGACAGGGGCGGCTGACAACCGCCTAAAACCTGTGGTGAACACGACCTAGCCTGTGTAAAGACTGCTTGGAATTGGGCGCATTTTAGCTAGAAGAACCCTTGGCCAATGTGCTGATCAATACCGAATTTGCAGCGTTACCTGGGCCTGTACGGTCTGCTCACCCCCGATCACCGGCGTCACGGAGTCAGATTCGACACGGCTGGACAGAGCGGCCTGGGGCATGGGCGCGGGTGGGGCCGCCCCGTTGATTTGAATGCTGACGACCTCTTGGGAACTCAGGTTGAGGCTGCCCAGTACAGTGCCCGCCTGGGTTTGGGCGTCATTGACGGCGTTGCGCAGGGCGCGCTGGCGGGCGGCTTCAACAGCTGCATCGTCGGCCACAAAGCTGACGCCGCGAATTTGGTTGGCCCCGGCATTGACCGCATCGTCGAGTAAAGACCCGACGTTCTCGGTGGCGATGCGAAAGCTAACGGTATTGCTGCCGCTGTAGCCGATCACATCGGTGCGGCCATTTTCATAGTTGTAGCGGGGGCTGAGCTGAATGCCAGTGGTTTCGAGCTTTTCGACTCGGCGCGATCGCAGTAGCTCGACCACCGCCGTCGTGCGCCGGGCCACCTCTTGCTGCACGGCGGCGGCATCGGTGCCCTCCACATCAACCCCCAGGCTGACCTGGGTCTGGGTGGTGGGGATTGAGTCTTCGCCCTGGCCGGTCACCGTGAGAGTTCTCATAACATTGTCTTGGGCGATCGCAGTGGAGGTAAACACCGGGGCAAAGCTCAGCCCCGACACTAGGGCAACCGACATCAGCGCCGCCGCCGTAAACCGTCTGGGAGCGTAGCGTTTGATTTCCATGGGTCTCACACCGTCTCTAAGGGTTAGACCACCTACTGTGCCACGGTGCTCGCTGGCCCGTGGGGTGGTTACCAATTTCGATACAGAGTCTATGGACCGCCTAGAGATAGACCACCTAGAGATAGGCGACGGTGACCCCGGTGCCGCCGTCGGCCTGGGCGGCCGGCTCAAACCGCTGGATCTGCGGGTGGCGCTTGAGGAATTCGTGCACCCCGGCCTTGAGCTTGCCGGTGCCGTGGCCGTGGATGATCCACAGGGCACCGCTGCCCTGGGCGATCGCCTCTTCGATCACCGCCTCTGACTCGGCCACCCGCATGCCCCGCAGGTCGATGGTGTTGCGGCTGGTGCGAATCGCGGGGGCTGGGGGGCCAGCCTGGGCGGCGGGCACCGTGTCGGCGGGCTTGGTTTTGACTGGCACTTCGGCTTTTTCGCCCCGCAGTGACTCGATGTCGGCCAGGCTGACGGTGGTTTTCATCAGGCCAAAGCGCACGGTGATGCGGTGGTCGCTGTCGGGGGCGGTGAGCACCTCGGCGGTCTGCCCCAGGCTGGGAATGCGAATGCGATCGCCCACCGCTGGCCGATAGACCGGTTTGGCAGGGGGCGCGGCAGCAGCGGGCAGGTGGTTTTGGGCGATCGCATCCACCGCCGCCGTGGCCTGCTGGGCGGCTTGGGCGGTGGCATCGCCCTGCTGCAAGCGACGAATTACCTTGGCGATGTCGCGCTTGGCCTCGGCGATCGCCGCCTGCACCGCCGCCTGCTGCTGGAGCTTGAGGTCTTGCTCGCGATCGCGCAGCAGATTGGCCCTGTGCTGCACCTCGTTATGGAGCTTCTCGGTGGCCGCCAGCAGATCCGCCGCTGCCTGAGAACGATCCTCCTGGTCGCGGCGCTGGGCCTCTAGGCCCGCAATCACCTGGTTGACATCATCCTGCGACCCCAGAGCCATCAGGGCCGCCGCTTCGTCAACAACAGCGGTGTTTAGCCCCAGACGACGGGCGATCGCCAGGGCGTTCGACCGCCCCGGAATGCCCCAAAGCAGGCGGTAGGTGGGCGACAGCGTGGCCTCGTCAAACTCCACCGAAGCATTCTCAAACCGCGCATCCTGATATTTCAGGGCTTTTAGCTCGCCGTAGTGGGTGGTGGCCATGGTCAGCCGCGCCCGCTCAGCCAGGTGCTTGAGCAGGGCGATCGCCAGAGCCGTGCCCTCGGTGGGGTCGGTGCCTGCGCCGACTTCGTCGAGGAGGACGAGGGTGTTGGAGTGGGTGGGGATGTGAGTGGGTGAGTGGGTAGAACTTGGTTCTGGCAAGGGGTGGTTGTCTATACCTCTTTCATCACCTACATCACCCACATCACTCTCACCACCCACCTCACCGACATCACTTACGTCCCCCAGCGCCGTCAAAATTCGCCCAATGCGGCGAATATGGCCCGAGAAGGTCGACAGGCTCTGCTCGATGGATTGTTCGTCGCCGATGTCGGCCAGCACCTGATCAAACCAGGGAATTTCTACCGGCTCGCGGGCGGGCACGTAGAGACCGGCGCGGGCCATCAGCGCAGCTAGCCCCAGGGTTTTGAGGGTGACGGTTTTACCGCCGGTGTTGGGGCCGGTGATCGCCACTACCCGCAGCTCGGGGCGAATTAGCAGGTTGGTGGGCACCACCGCTGGCCCCGCTTCGTGGCGCTGCTGCCACACCAGCAGCGGGTGGCGCAGCTGGCGCAGGGTGATCTGCTCGTGGGGGGCGATGAAGCGGGGCGGGTTGGCCCCCAGCCACAGCGAGTAGCGAGCACGGGCGTGGGCCAAGTCTAGCTCGGTAACCACCGCCAGCAGGTGAGTGAGACCGCCGTAGACTGCGGCTACGGCCTCGCTGAGCTGGCGCAGAATAATCTCTTCTTCGGTTTTTTCTTGGCGCAGCAGCTGGCGCAGACGGTTGCCCAACTCGACCACCGACTGAGGCTCAATGTAAAGGGTGGCCCCGCTGGCGGAGGCGTCGTGGACAATACCGGGCACCGAGTCTTTTTGGGGCGCTTTGACCGGCAGCACGAAGCGATCGCCCCGCTGGGTAATTAGCAGCTCTTGCATGGCCCCAGCCTGGCGCTGCAAAATCCGCTGGAGGCGCTGCTGAATGTCTTGGCGGGTGGCTTTGGTGCGATCGCGAATGCCCCCCAGCTTGGGGCTGGCCCGGTCGGTGACATCGCCGCGATCGTCAATGCAGTGGTAGATCTGCTGTTCGAGGTCGGGGTGGGTGCTCAGCTCGGCCACCAGGGCTTGCAGCACGGGCAAGTCTTCTGGCGGCTGGCCGTCGATGGTGCGGCGCAGCTGGCGGGCACCGTTGAGGGTGGTGGCGATCGCCAGCAGTTCTTCGCCCCCCAGCAGCCCCTGGCGATGGGCGCGCTCTACCGCCGCGCCAACATCGCGAATGCCGCCAAAGTTGAGGCCGTTGTGGTGCTGCTCTAGCCAGTCTGCCTCCTGGGTTTGGGCCAGCAGGTTGACGCTGGCCACCTGGGTCTCTGGCTGAGTCTCAGAGGCCACCAGCTGCTGGGCGGCTAGCGTTCCCATCTTGGTCGCCGCAAAGGTTGACAGGTGCTGGCACAGCCGGGGCCATTCCAGCAGGTTCAGGGTTTCATGCTGAATCAACGACAGGTCGGACAGGGGATTAAGCTCTCTTAACGTACTGCTTCAGTATAGAGAACTCCCCGTGTGGAGAGGTCCCCCTGAGCAAAACCTGGCCCCGTCAAAACCTGGCTTTGCTCAGCGGAGGCTGGCGGGTCAGCAGGTCGGTGATCTGGTCAGGGGGTAAGGGCCGCGAAAATAGGTATCCCTGACCCAGGGTATAGCCCAGACTGCGCAGGTGCTCTAGCTGCTGGGGGGTTTCTACACCCTCGGCCACGGTGTCTAGACCCAGCTGGCTGCCCAGGGCCATAATGGTGGCCACGATGGGGTGATTGGGCTGCCCCGCTGGGGCCTGGGCGACAAAAGAACGATCCACCTTGAGGTAGTCGACCGGCAGGCGGTGCAGGTAGCTGAGGGAAGAATAGCCGGTGCCAAAGTCGTCAATGCTGATACGCACCCCTCGGGCTTTGATCTGGCCCAGCAGAGCAATGGTGGCCTCGATGTCGTCGATCAGCATGCTCTCGGTGATCTCTAGGGTGAGATGGGCACCGGCAAGGCCCGTGGTGGCGAGCACCTGGTCGATGTCGGCCAGCAGGCCGGGCTGCCGCAGGTCTTGGGCTGATAGATTGACGGCCATGGTCAGCGGCCCCAGGTGGCTAAACTGCTGCTGCCAGGTGACCAGCTGCTGGCAGGCTGCGCCCAAGGTCCAGGAATCAAGACAGCTAATTAGCCCCAGCTCTTCGGCGAGGGGAATAAATTCGTCGGGGGACACTAGTCCTCGGCTGGGGTGCTGCCAGCGGGTGAGCACCTCAAACCCGGCGATCGCCCCGGTCGCCAGGGTGACGATGGGCTGGTAGTGCAGCACCATTTCGCCCCCGTTGATGGCTCGTCGCAGGTCGTTTTCTAGGTGCAGGCGAGCCATCGCCTGGGTGTGCATTTGGGCGGTGAAAATTTCGTAGCGGGCCTTGCCGTTGCCCTTGGCCCGGTACATGGCAATATCGGCATCGCGCAGCAGATGTTCGGCCTGGGTATAGCCCCGGTGACCGACCACAATACCAATGCTGGCGGTGGTGTAGACCTGGCGATCGGCCACGGTAAAGGGGGCGACCAGGGCGGCAAAAATCCGCTCCGCCGCCGCCACCGCTGCTGGCCCAATCTCAGCTTGATTGGGGTCTACTCCATCTGCTTCCTCTACGCCATCTGCTCCCTCTACGCCATCGATGAAGACCACGAACTCGTCACCCCCCAGGCGGGCGGCCAAGTCTGCCCCGCGCAGGGTGGCCTGGAGTTTGGCGGCGATCGCCACCAGCATCTGGTCACCGGCCTGGTGCCCCAGGCTGTCGTTGATCACCTTAAAGCGATCAAGGTCGAGAAACAGCACCGCAAACTGATACCGGAGATTCGCCTGGGCGCGGCCCAGGGCCAGCGCTAGCCGATCCATCAGCTGGTGGCGGTTGGCTAGCCCGGTAAGGCCGTCGTGGAGGGCGTCGTGCTCTAGCTGCCGCTGGGCCAGCAGCCGCTCAGTAACATCTCGCGAGGTGGTCTGCAGCTGCACCACCTGCCCCGCCCCATCGGTGATTGAGCGGATTAGGGTCTCAAACCACCGGTAGTGGCCCTGGCGGTGGCGCAGGCGGTAGGTGACCGACTCGGCCTTGCCGTCCTCAGCGGCCATGCCCATCTGGGTTTGCAGGCGATCGCGGTCGTCGGGGTGCACAAAGTCGCCCAGCTCTTGGTCTCTAATTTCGTCGTAGTGGTAGCCCAGCAGGGCCGTGCAGCTGGGGCTGACGTAGAGACAATGCCCCAGCAGATCGTGCAGGCAGACCATATCATTGCTGTTTTCGGCCAGCAGGCGGTAGCGGGCTTCGCTTTCCCGCAGAGCAGCTTCGGCTTGTTTGCGATCGCTGATGTCAATAATCAACCCATCCCAGATCACATCGCCGTTGGTCTGGGCAGCAGGGCGAGCAATACCCTGGAGCCACTTGGTTTGCCCGCTGGGGATAATCACCCGATACTCTACCCGCCAGGTGGCCAGGGTGCGGTACGACACTTCGATGCTCTGCTGTAAAGGGGCTACATCCTCAGGGTACACAACGCGCCACACAATGCTGGAGTCGGTCAGGGCGTCGTCAGGGGCCAGCCCATAGACTTCGCGAAATCCAGAGCTAATGTAGGTAAACTGATCGCTGCCGTCGGGGCGCAAACGATAGCCGTAGAGCACTCCCGGCACGTTGTCGGCCAGGCTTTGAAAGCGGCTCTCGCTGGTTTGGAGGGCAACCTGGGCATGCCTGCGATCGGTGACATCGAGAATCAGGGTGTCCCAGATAGTGGTGTCGTCGGCTTCGCGCACGGGCTGGCCTTTAGCTTCGAGCCACTTTTCCACCCCCGAAGGGGTGGTAATGCGCCAGGTAAAGTTCCACGGAGTCAGGGTTTGGGCCGAGGCCATCACTGAGGCCTGCATGGCGGGCAGGTCGTCAGGATGCACCACCTGCCACAGCAGCGTTGCATCAGCGACTACGGCCTCGGCTTCGACCTCCCATAGGCGGGTGCAGCTAGGGCTCATATAGAGCACGCCATCGCTGCCGTCGGGGCGTAGGTAATAGCGAAAAATGGCCCCTGGCAGGTTGGCCGCCACCGCCTGCAGGCGGGCCTGGCTTTCTTCTAGGGCAGCCTCGACCCGGCGACGCTCCTCTAGCTCAAGCTGCACCTGGCGATAGAGGTGGGCCTGCTGAATCGCCACTTCGAGCTGGTGGGCCACCGCCTGGGCCAGCTCGATGTGATCGGTGGCCCAGGTAAAAGGGCGCTCGTTGGCAACGAGCGAGAAGCTGCCCCAGAGCTGCCCGTCCACCACCATCGGGGTGAGCAGCCAGGCCTCTCCTGGCACAGTCTCGACCACAGTTTGATTAACCGCATCTGCCACACCGTCTGTGTCATCTAAGCGCACTGTTTGCAGGCGGCGGAGCTGAGCCGAAAATGGATTGTCCGCATCGGGAATTTCGTAGCCAAGGGTAGGCGGCAGGTCTGCGTTGTGGCGGTACTCGGCCACGGTGCACCACAGCCCGGCCTCGGCAACATACTGAGATACATAGCAGTCGAAGGGGGCCATCAGCTGGGCGGTTTCGGCGGTGGCGGTGGCAAAAATGGTGTCGAGGTCGAGGGAGTTGCGAATGGCCTGCACCACTCGATTCAGCGCTTTTTCTCGCTGAATCTGGGCCTGGAGCGCCAAAATGCTCTGGGCAGCCCTGGGTGCTGTCGCCAACAAATCCTCCACCAGACGCTGAATGCTGGCGGGAGTGCGGCCCCACTCGGCGGGGGAAATGTGATTGGGAAGTTCAACGGGCTGGAATTCCATAGCCGCCGCTAGAGCAGTACCTCAAGTTCACCCACCGACCTGGCTCTGACAGAACTGACCGCCCCTGGGGGAGAGATTCTCAGGCAATTTTCAGCTCTGTGGGTTCTAATAAATTAGTGATCGCCCCTGAGCCAGGCTCGGCGATTGCCCAAAAATCATCCGAAAGCCAAAAAAGCCAAATTGGCTAGGCAATCGTATTGTCAGTGCTGTTTTATCACCCTAGGCTTCATGGTTCAGTCTCCCCCAGCCCCCGTTACCGCCACCGTCACCCCATTTGATCAACGTCTCGACCAGCCCCTCAGCAAGCTGCCCATCACCGTTTTGCAGATTAACCTGGGGCGCAAGTGCAACCTGGCCTGCACCCACTGCCACGTGGAAGCCGGCCCCAAGCGCACCGAAGAACTGTCGCCCGAGGTCTGCGACCAGCTGATCGAGCTACTGCATCGGTTTCCGCAGATTACCACGATCGACCTGACCGGCGGTGCCCCCGAGATGAACTATGGCTTTCGCCCCCTAACAGAGGCGGCGCGGGCGCTGGGCAAGACCGTGATCGTGCGCTCTAACCTGACCATTTTCTTTGCCCCAGGCTTTGAAGATCTGCCAGAATATTTTGCCCGCCACCAGCTCCACGTAGTGGCTTCGCTGCCCTGCTACCTCGAAGACAACGTTGACAAGCAGCGCGGGGTCGGGGTCTACAGCGAGTCGATTCGCGCCCTGCAAACACTTAACCAGCTGGGCTATGGCCACAACCCCGCCCTACAGCTAGACCTGGTTTACAATCCACCGGTGCCCCGCAGCGCTGAGTTTTCCCTTACCCCCAGCCAGGCGGCGCTCCAGGGTGACTATGAAAACTATCTGCGATCGCACTTTGACATCGTCTTTAACCAGCTCTATACCATCACCAACCTGCCCATTGGCCGGGTCAAGCAATACCTCCAGGGCAAAGACCTCTACTGGCCCTACCTGCAATTTTTGGCCGACCACCACAACCCCGCCACCGTCGCCAACCTAATGTGCCGCCACCAGCTCTCGGTTGACTACGAGGGCCACCTCTACGACTGCGACTTTAACCAAATGGAAAAGTTGCCCAGCCTGGCGCCCAGCGGCCAACCCCTGACCGTGGCCGATCTGCTGGCGGCCAACTCTCTAGATGTGGCCAAGCAGGTGCAGACCCGCGCCTACTGCTACGGCTGCACCGCCGGGGCCGGGTCGAGCTGCGGCGGTGCGCTCACCTAGGGCCGCTTATCACGCCATCGGAAAATCTGCCATCAGGGCAGCGCCTTCTAGACCCAGGGCTGAGGCATATTTCTGAATAAAGGCGCGAATGTAAAACGCTTCGGGCAGCTGCTGCAAGTTGCCGGCCTCGATCGCCCTCAGAGTGTAGGGCTGAATAAACGTTTGCTGGTAGATATCGTTGATTTCCAGGGCCTTTTCTTCGCGGGTTTGGCGCAGCTGAGCGCCGATTTTTTGCAGGCTGGCCTGCTGGATGGCGGCAAAATCGGCCTTAGCCTGAAGCTTTTTCGCTAGGGTTTCATGGATATAGTCGCGCCGTTCAGAAAAGCGAGCGGCGGCGGGCGCTGCCGCTACCCGAGGCCGGGCCGAAATCGCGTCGGGCTGAGGCTGGGCGGTGACTCGCTGCGGCCCCACGGCCGCCGATTTGGCCATGGCTTCTTCTACGGTAGGCCCCCCGGTTTCGCTCTCTTGCAGGCGCTGGTCAAGGCGGTATCGGTTGAGCAGCCCCAGGGCCACCAGGGTGGTGACGGGCAGAGTGGCCACCGCCACCTGCTGCGCCGCTATGGAGGCCGCCGCCGTCACCCCAGCCCCCAAAATTACGGCGTATTCTGAGGCGGGAGCCAGCTTTGAGCCAGAGAAGTGAGGAGTCTTCATAGCACCTTTAAGAGAACTCATGGTTCCTTTTTACGCTCCAGACAGCGTCCTGTCCGGAAGGGGCCGCTAAAGTGCTTGCCCTAGCCGTCGCCCCTACCCCTGTTAAGGTGGCCCAGACCGCAGGTCGGAACCGCCAGATTGGCCGCTGAGCCTGGGACTGAAAGTCCCAGGCTCCAAGCAGAAATCCTCTGAAGAGGATTGGGGGCCGACTCCCCCAGCCGTAGGGTGGGCACTGCCCACCAGCCTTAATTCAGTGACATTCCTCTGAAGAGGGTTGGGGGCCGACTCCCCCAGTCTGCTTTAGCAGACTTGAGCGAGGAGCCAGGGAGTTCACTCCCTGGTGGTCGTAGCCGAAG
>QBMN01000138.1 GCA_003241845.1 Shackletoniella antarctica
AGTCGGCCCCCAATCCTCTTCAGAGGATTTCTGCTTGGAGCCTGGGACTTTCAGTCCTAGGCTCAGCGGCCAGTCTGGCAATCCCGACCTGCGGTCTGGGCCACCTTAACAGGGATGAGGGCCTACCTTAAGCGCCCAGTCGTCTGACCCTTGAGATAACATAGTGGGTCGGTTGAATTTTTAGGAATCAATATATTGATGGCTCTTTCTATGCGCCCGTTTACCCTAGCTCTGGCTGCTCTACTGACGCTTTGGCTGGGTGCCTGCACCAGCTCTGCCAATCTAGAAGCCCCCGCTGGTGACGCTGCTTCGGCCCCCCCATCGGAGACGGTGGCGGCGGCGACCTCTGGGCTGCCGGTACTAGAGGGCATGGCCACGGTGGAGCTGGTGGTGAACGGCAGCCCCATTGTGATGGAGATAGACGGCACCAATGCCCCGATCACGGCGGGTAACTTTGTGGATCTGGTCAACCGGGGGGTGTACGACGACCTGGTGTTTCACCGGGTGGTGCGCGACCCCCAGCCCTTTGTGGCCCAGGGCGGCGACCCCCAAAGCAAAGACCCCAACGTGCCAGCCCAGCAGCTGGGCAGCGGCAGCTTTATTGACCCCGACACACAAGCGCCGCGCTACGTGCCCCTAGAAATTAAGCCCGCTGGGGCGGCAGAGCCAATTTATAGCAAGACCTTTGAGGAAGCCCAGATTGCCGATGCCCCTGAGCTACCCCACACCCGTGGAGCGGTGGCGATGGCCCGATCGCAGGCGGTAGACTCGGCCTCGGCCCAGTTCTATATCACCCTGGCGGAGCTGCCCTTTTTAGACGGCAGCTATGCGGTGTTTGGCTATGTGACCAGCGGCATGGAGACGGTGGATGCCATTCAGCAGGGCGATCGCATTGAGACCGCGCGGGTAATCTCTGGTCTGGAGAATCTCAAGACTGAGTAGGCAGAACCCCAAGGGGCAACAGGTCGCTGTCAGCGGTATGGGGATGGTCACAGCCCTCGGCCCTACGGCAGCGGCAACCTGGGCAAACCTCCTGGCCGGGAAATCGGGCATTCGTCTGGGGCAGCCCTTTGCTGAACTGCCGCCGCGACCCCTGGCGATGGTGGGCGAGACCCCCGCTGACCTGCAAGATTTGCTGAGGTTGGCGGTGGCAGGGGCGGTTTCCGATGCCCAACTCACCCTGCCCATGCCCGATTGCGGTGTGGTGATCGGCTCTAGCCGCAGCTTTCAGGGCCGCTGGGAGCGCATGACTCAGCCCGCCTCCTGGGCTGAAAATCCGTGGCTGGAGGCGCTGCCCCACATGGGCGCGATGTCTGTCGCTCGGCAAATTGAATCTCTGGGGCCGGTGCTGGCCCCGATGGCGGCCTGCGCTACCGGGCTGACGGCGATTTTTCAGGGCTATGAGCTGGTGCGGCGGGGGCAGTGCGATCGCGTGTTGGTCGGGGCCGCCGAAGCGCCCATTACCCCCCTTACCCTGGCGGGCTTTGAGCAACTGGGTGCCCTCGCCACCACCGGCTGCTACCCCTTTGCCCCCCGCCGAGAGGGGCTGGTGCTGGGGGAGGGGGCAGCGGTGTTGGTGCTAGAGTCAGCGGCATCCTTACGGGCAAGATCGGGGCCAAAACCCTACGGCCACATTCTCGGGGCCGGGTTTAGTGCCGATGCCTACCACCGCACCGCCCCCGACCCAGCGCTGGGGGGCAGCCGCCTAGCGCTGAAGAATTGCTTTTACCACAGCGGTCTGGAGCCTGGACAGATCGACTATATCCACGCCCACGGCACGGGAACGCAGCTCAACGATGCCCACGAGGCGCAATTACTAACTAGGAGCTTTGCGCCGCTGCCCTGGATGAGTTCGACCAAGGGGGCGACCGGGCATACCCTGGGGGCCTCGGGGGCGATCGGGGCGGCGGTTTGCCTGCTGGCGCTGCGCCACAGACTGCTGCCGCCAAATGTGGGCGATCGGGGCGAGGGTATCTATCCAAAGCTGGTGACTGCATCCACGCCCGCTGATGCTAGAGTGGCGCTGTGCCTAGGCTTTGGCTTTGGTGGGCAAAACGGGGTGCTGGCGCTGGGGGCAGAGCCATAACCTACCAGGGCCGCCAGTCGCCCCAGTCTTCGTTGAGAATCGACGTATTGGGGAACATGACCGGGTTGCCGCTGGCCTCTAGCTCGGCCCGCAGCGCCTCGAACATGGGGCTTTGGGAGGCAGGGTTTTCGACCAGTTCGGAGGGCAGCACCCCGTTGCGCAGCGAAAAGTCGATGGTGTGGGCGGCGGCGGCCCCCACCGACCACTCAAAGGAATGCACTCGGTAGGCGGCGGCGGCGCTGTAGCTGGCGGCGATGCTCTTGCTGGCCACCAGCATATTGTCGACCCGCTGGGGAATCATCGCCCGCAGGGGGATCTGGGCCGGGTAGGCCTGGCCGTGGGCCTGGCGCACGCCGGGGCGCTCAATGTTGCCGGGGGCCTCGGCGGGGTAGTCGCGCATGCAGGGGTGAAAGTCGATCGCATACTGGGCAATGCCCACCGAGTCGGGGTAAATGCGCGATCGCGTCCGCACCGGAAACTCATTGGGGTCGGCACCGGGCAAAAATGTATCTACCGTGCCCAGCCCGGCCAGATATCGCCGCATCGAGGTGTAGGTGCTCTGATCCAGATTTTCTCGATAAAACTCTGAGCCAAAGTCATTCCACGAAAAGTCAACTTCGCTGATCATAAAGCCGCTCTCGTAGCCCGGTGAGGGGCGACCAATGATGCGCCTCGCCTCGCGAATGTAGGGGTATTTCGACAGGCCGTGGGCGGTGTTCATGGGCGAGTCTAGCCCTTGCAAGTAGCGGTTGTAGGGGTCGGGTTCTTTGAAGCGATCGTCGATCTGCGAGTCGGTGGTGCCAGTGGTCAGCCAGTAGAAAAAGCCGATCGCATTTTCTTCGCCCTTGCGCAGGGTGTCGGTACGCAGGCCCCCCAGCCAGCCGCCGGGTTCTAGCTGGCCGCTGGCCGCGAGCTGGTCTTCGGTGAGAATCAGGTTGTCAAACTCGGTGCCGGGGCGATAGTCGTTGCCCCAGGTCCAATTTTGCATTGAGATGTCGCCAACGCTGGCGCGGGGTACGCCAAAGACATTACGATCGCTAGAGCGGGGCCGAGGGTTTTGCAGCCGCCGATAGGTAAACACAAAGTCGAAGTGGTCTGCCGCCGTGGGCAGCGAGTCGCGCTCGCGCTCCCAGCTGTAGTAGGGCTCGTAGATTGAGTAGTAGTCGGGCACGTCGAAGGTCTGCGGCTCGGCGGTGCGCTCCATGGCAAAGGTGTAGGTAAAGCCCTGGGTGCAGTAGGGGTCGCGCTCGGTCACCGGCGACGACGGGTTGAGGGGCGACTTGGGGTCGAGGCCCAGCTCGTAGGGCACATCGGCCAGCACAATTAGCTCGCCGGTTTCGGTGGCCTCCACCACAAACCAGTCTACCCGACGCTCCACATCGCCCTCGCCCCGCTTGGCGACAATGCCCGCCGGCACAAACTGAATTATCTCCTTCGACAGGCGGGCCGAATTTTCGTAGGTGTAGGCGTCTTCGATCATCTCAGAGAGAAAGTCGGTGTTGAGCGGCGCGGTGCCCGGCGCGGCACTGTGGCGAATGGCGACCACCTCGTCAATGTGGGTGCCGTCGGCATTGAGGCTCAGGTCTTTGACCACCGTATTGGGGAACCACCTGAGTTCGCCGCCCCCCTGCCGCTGGGCATCGGCCAGCATGTCCATCAAAATGGCGTTGGCATCGGCGGGCAAAAAGCAGCTGGCGCTCACCCAGCACTGGCCGGGGTTGAGCTCACCGTACTTAGCTTCGACGCGATCGCGCAGCTCCTTATAGCCCCGCGAGTAAAACAGCCGGCGACGCTGCTCCCGCGACTCATCGAGCGCCGTGGTGCCCTGGGAAGAAATTTGCCCACCGACCCAGTCGGTCAGCTCAGTCATGCAGACAGTGTGGCCCATCAGCAGGCTCTCGTAGGCCGCTGCGGTGCCCGCCAGCCCGCCGCCGACAATCAGCAGCTCACACTCGACTACCTGGTCGGGGGTGCGGGGCAGTTGGGCAAGGCGAGGAGCGCCAGACTCTTGGGCACGGGCGTTGCCGATAGGGAAGGGGATGGAACCAGCAACCAGGGTGGAGGCCAGCAGGGGGGCCGTAACAGCGAGAAAGAAGCGTTTCATAGCAAATCAGGGGGCTCATTGATAGCAGCTTTTAGCTTATAGGCTGGTTGAAACATTCTGCTACCTATGGAGAAAGATTGAGGCCCTCCAGCATCGCCACTACTGCGGGTTATCTTAAGTTTTAGGGGCTGGCGTTGAAATAATATGCCGACGTTAGCAGAAGACCCATGATGGATTCCCGCCCCACGCCTTGGCGGAGGCAGGCACTGGGCGGGAATGACGCTGGGATGTTATTTAATTACTGATCCCTTAGGGCAGTCTAGGTCAGCGATCGCTGCCTCAGAGCTAGTGTTTATCTATGCGGAGCTGGGTAAGACGCTAGACATACTCATGTTATTTCACAAATCCTTATGACTTTTGGGAGCAAGGAATAAATGAACCTACAAACAAATTGCTAAGGCAGTTTTTTTAAAGCAGAAAAATTCAAAAATCGTCAAACCAGAGTCATTAGAAAACGCAGTCATGCTGATTGACAAAAGACTAAGAAAATCGCTTGACTATAAAACGCCATTTGAAGTGTTTTATTCAGATGAATCAGACGCTGATGCACTTCAGATTTGAATTGGCGAAGTGTCACGAAATTGCCGGTCAGATGTTTGATTGCGAATATGGTCTGACCGTCATTGAAGAGATAGAAGCGCGCAGTCAGGCCGGGAATTGCCCGTTGGAACGTTTTATATTTAATTGCGCCTAGCTACTGACCTGTCGAGGGGGCAGTGAGCATTTCCCTAGAAGACGGCATCCCAATTTTTCGTGCCGATCAAGGCGTGCAAACTCGCATCAAGGCATTGCTATAAAAGCAGGTTGACGCTGAGCTAACCCCCGAAGAAGCCGCTGAGCTTGATCGTTACGAAGAAATCGACGACTACCTCAGCTTCGTTAACCGCACCGTTCGCAACCCGTATTTGAACTCATCTACCCCCACTCCCCGGTAGGGAAGTGGGGCAGTGTGTGAGCAGGGAGACGATCAGTTTAGAATAGCGCTATAAGCAAAGAGCCTTTTGCAATTGCACCTGTTACGGTATCGGCTGACCTGTAGTTAATCATTCCGACTGCCGCAGGGCGATCGCTGCTGTAATATCCCATACTGCGAATAGTGCAATTGAACTATATTTAACCTGATTCCCTACCTGTCTACCTCTGCCCATGCGCCCTGCACCGCCCGATCGCAAACTCCCCGACCCGCTGCCGCCTCGGTATGTAGACCCTAGATCTGTCGATGCGAGAATGCCAGATCAGCCGCAGCCTGTCCCGCAGAGAGGGCGGCAGAGAGGGCGGCAGAGAGGGCGGCAGAGAGGGCGGCAGAAAATTGGGCCATTTCGCCTGGTGCGGGGCATGGTCAATGCCTTTATTGGGGGCGCGGTGCTGGTGGGCATCGTCGCTGGGGTAGGGGTTTGGCGGTCGGGCGATCGCTTCCTCGAAGGGGCGCGCATCATGCTCACCCCGGCCCCCAGCGAACCCCAGGTGGACGTGCGATCTGTCGTGGTGACCCAGCTGCGGGGGGCCAGCGAGCTGACCACGGCGATTTTTGCCATGGAGGCGGTGGTGCCCACGAAGAGCGATCGCACCCTGGCGGGCTACGTGATTGGCTCCACCAACCTGCTCTACATTGCCTACGGCGAGGTGCGGGCGGGGGTAGACCTGTCGCAAATTGCCGCCACTGATGTGCAGGTCACTGGCGAATCTGCCATTCAAGTCACCCTGCCCCCCGCGCAAATTCTCGACAGCAAGCTCGATCTCACGAAATCTAACGTCTACGACTACAGCCGGGGCTTTTGGGGGCTGGGGCCAGACGCGGCCCCCGATCTGCAAGAGCTGGCCCAGCGGGAGGCGCTGGTAAAAATTGAAGCCGCCGCCTGTAGCGAGGGATTGCTGAACGAAGCGAACCGCCGCGCTGAGCTTACCGTCAGCCAGCTGCTCGCCACCGCCGGGTTTGAAACCGTCACGGTCACCACCCAGCCGCCGACTAATTCTGCCTGTGCAGAGCCGATAAATAGCGATACAGTGTTACCGGGTTTACCAGTGCCCATGCCCCCCCAAGAACCTGGCCAATAAGGATTGTCATGCTAGAGCTGTACCAGTTTGAAGCCTCCAGCTTCGCCGAAAAAATTCGCCTGATTCTCGACTATAAGCAGGTGCCTTACCACAAGGTCGAAGTCACCCCCGGCGTCGGTCAGGTTGAGGTTTTTCAGCTGTCGGGTCAGCGCCAGGTGCCGGTGCTCAAAGACGGTGACCAGGTGATCCCTGACTCGACGGCGATCGCCCTTCACCTCGAAAAAACCTACCCCACTCGCCCCATCATTCCCGCCGACCCTAGGCAAAAGGGCCTGTGCCTGGCGCTAGAGACCTGGGCCGACGAGGCGATCGTGCCCAAGGCTCGCGTGGTGATGGTGGGTGCCTTTAAGCAACACCCCAACTTTCGCACGGCGCTGCTGCCCAGCTTTACCCCCGCCCCCCTGCGCAGCCTGGTGGGCGCTCTGCCCGGCGACATTCTCAACCTGGTGGGCACGGGCGTCGGCTTTGGCCCTGACGACATTAAAATTGCCACCGCTGGCCTGCGCCAAGACCTCGAAGCCCTGGTGCTGCTGCTGCAAGACAGCCCCTACCTGCTGGGCGATGCGCCCACCCTGGCCGACTTTGCTGTAGCCGCCGCCACGTTCTATCTCAAGTTCCCCACCGCCCAGTATGTCGATCTGCCTGGGGGCATCGGCGGCAAGGGCGTACCGGGCATTGCCGATGTGCCCGAATTTCAGCCCTTCTTTGCCTGGCGCGATCGCCTGTATGCCGAGTTCCGCACCATCCGCACCAACGTGCCCCCCGCTGGCCCTGGCCCCACCCCCATCAGCATTGACTAGGGTATGGCCAACGTTGCTGAAATCCTGGGGGCGGTGGTTGAGAGCGATCGCATCCTCACGCCCGAATCTCTCGATCTACCGACATACCTCACGCCCGCAGCTGTCGTCTACCCCACCACCGAGGCCGAACTCTCGGCGGTGATGGCCTGCGCTCATCAGCACCGTTGGCGAGTGATTCCCTGCGGCAGCGGCAGCAAGCTGGCCTGGGGCGGCATTGGGGCCGGGGTCGATCTCATGGTCAGCACCGCCCGACTCAACCAGGTGATCGACCACGCCGTAGGCGATATGACCCTCACCGCCCAATCGGGGGTGAAGCTGGCCGACTTGGTGCCCCGGCTGGCCCAGCACAACCAGTTTCTGGCCGTTGACCCGGCCTATGCAGACCAGGCGACCCTGGGCGGGATTGTGGCCACGGGGGATACGGGAGCGCTGCGCCAGGGCTACGGCGGTCTGCGGGATATGCTGATCGGCATTTCCTTTGGGCGCTACGACGGGGCGATCGCCAAGGCGGGCGGGCGGGTGGTCAAAAATGTGGCGGGCTACGACCTGATGAAGCTGCTCACCGGCTCCTACGGCACTCTGGGGGTGATTTCGCAGCTCACCTTTCGCCTGTATCCGGTGCAGGATGGGTCAAAGACGGTGGTGGTCACTGGGGAGGCTAGCTCAGTGGACGCTCTCGCTAGCGCCCTGCGGCGATCGCCGCTCACGCCAGTTGCCCTAGATATACTGTCGCCGGTTTTAACCAAACACCTGGGCTACGGCGAAAGGCTGGCCCTGCTGGCCCGGTTTCAATCCATCGGGCCGGGGGTAGAAGAGCAGGTGAACGCCCTACGGGAAATGGCGGGAACGGCGGCGGGAACAGCGCTCTCTACCCAAGTGCTAGAGGGGGCCGACGACGTACACATCTGGGCTATGGTTCAGGATGCTCTGCTGCAAAAAACCGCAGCGCCAGAACCAGAACCAGAACCAGCGATCGTGGCTAAGGTGGGCCTGTCTCCAGCTCAAGCGGTAGCTTGGCTAGAGCAACTCCCCCCCGGCAGCTGGGCCAGGCTCCATGCTGCCAGCGGTATTGGCACGGTGCGGTTGGTGGCGGCTACGGCAGAAACGGTAGAGCAGCTGCGCAGGCGCTGCACCATGGCTGGCGGATACCTCACCCTGCTCGAAGCCCCCCTCTCGCTCAAAAAAACGGTGGACGTGTGGGGCTACAGCGGCGATGCCCTGGGCACCATGAAGGCCCTCAAGGCTCAGTTTGACCCCCACAACACCCTTAGCCCCGGACGTTTTGTCGGCGGCCTTTGATTGCTTTAGGTGATTTCCAGAAAAGAAGATCCCTACCTTTATTATCTGTCTGGCTAGGTCAAATCCTAGTTAAGCTCTATATAGCAACAGCAATTCCGATGGTGGGTAAAATGCCAGGTGGGTGAAGGCGTACCTATATTGAGGCGCTGGTGCAAGGGCAGCAAGCAGCAAACTGGCGGTGCGATCGCGGCTACCCAGACGGCGTTGGGTGAGCTGTTGGGGGTGTTGACCACCGCCGCGAGATAATAGAATTCTTGTAGCATCCAGCCAGTTGATCGGGAGAATGGCCATGGCCATTGAATATGTGAACCGCAAGCAGAAGACCTACTACTTACACGAAGGAAAAACTAAGACGGGTAAGCCCAAATACTTTTTCTCTATGAACGCAGAGGGTGCCCTGGTAGAGGCTATGCCTGAGGGCTATGAAATTTATGAGAACCCCAATGCCCAGGTGTTTTTGAGGAAAATTCAGCCTCAGGTGATTACCCCTAAGGAGGTGGCGATCGTGCAAGAGGAGGTCAAGAAATTTGCCAAGCTCGACCACTTTATCGTGGATGTTAAAGGCAAGCACATTGTGGTTTATCTCTGCGACCAAAATGTAGATGCCTTGGTGGCTTTGACGGCTTTTTCTCCCCTCGGCACCTCTGGATTAGCGGACAAAATGGCCCAGTCGTTGAGCTACTCCCCAATGATGCAGTTTGTGCTGGTGGATAAGCAGACCCGAGAGTTTGAGGTAGAGCGCTGGTGTTTTCGTGGCTCGGTGGATGATTGGCTAGGGTTAGATAGCTCTACCGACCTGAAAGCCCTGGTCAAGAAATATGGTCGCCATTTAGGCAAAGAGTCTTTTTATGAGTTGACCCCGTGGTAGATCGGCTCCAGTCCTCAGGCACCGCCTGCACCGCCTCCCTCACCACAGATCGGGCAGCCTGGGTTCCGACCCTTGAGCCAGCAGTGCGGCATAGATCCTATGGCCATTGATAAGACTACGATTTCATTAGGTTTGGAGGGCTTGGCGACCATGCTAAGTCAGCGCTTACAAAAAGAGGTCAGGATCTCCCAGGCCGGAACCGCCCATGGCAGCCAGGTAGTGAAAGTTGCCAGCGCCAACGCTTGCTTCCAGGGTTTTCATCACCTTGTCAACATTGTCATAGGGGCCGCTGATAAAGCAGGGCTGGCCGTCTTTGCCAAACTCGATGGACATCAGGGTTTCAGGCCGCAGACCCAGGTGAATTTGGGCCTTGGTATCAAAATCTTTGTGGGGTTCAAAGCCCAGGCTGTGGGCATAGTCTACGGCACCATAGACGATCGCTTGCGCTTGCTCCAGAGTGATATCGACGAACGATTCACTAAACTGCCTCTCACTATTGACGACCATACGCTGATACTCGGCGAGGCCCATCTTGCGGGGCGATACCGCATCTTTTAGGCCCAGGCACCAATGATCGACTAAGTAGCTGCCTACCACCAAGCGGTTATGCTCTTGGCGAGCCAAAATAATTTGGCATAACCCTTCAGGCCCCTGGTTTTCCTCCAGAGGTTTCTTGCCTAAAAGGCGTTGAGCGGCCCCTTGGTTCACCAAGCACCCATGCAGGGGGGCAAGATCGCCCGATCGCGCCTTTTCCAAATATCTATCTTCGGCATGGTCGCGAATAAAGGTACTCACCTCCGCTGGCCTCAGGCTCAGCCGACGGGCAATCTGTTTTGGGGCGACCTTAGCATCTCTGAGGCGAAGAATCTCAGCGGCTTGTTCAGGAGTCATTGGCAGCAAAGATGTTTGTTCTACTTGTTCTACGTAGCTTAGATTTTAGACTAACCATGACCATTCCCCGGTGGCGTGCTTGTGCTAGTCAGGGGGGACGGTGACGAATTGGTGACCTTCTACCCGGTCAAAGCTGGCGGCAGGGGATGGGTAAATGGGGCGGAGATTATTACAATAGGTAAACGCGAGGCCTTTGACTAGTCTTTCGCTGCGACGCCCTTTACTGCAAAGTTGAGGGGTATTTGTGCTTCTGATTTCTTCTCCCTGTAGCGCATCCTATGGCTTTTTCTTCGATCACCCGCGCCCTGCAACGGTCTCCCCTCACGGGTGAGCTGCTGACCAAGCTCAACCAGCAGGGGCGCTTGGTGCTCAACGGCGTCGCCCGATTGCCCAAGGGACTGGTCTCTTCTGCCTTAGCCCTGGCGCAAAAACGGCCTCTACTGGTGATCACCGCCACGCTGGAAGAAGCCGGGCGCTGGGCCACCCAGTTCGAAGCCATGGGCTGGGACACGGTGCACTTTTACCCCACCTCCGAGGCCTCGCCCTACGACCCCTTTGACCAAGAGTCGGAGATGACCTGGGGCCAGCTTCAAGTGCTGGCGGATCTGCTGGCGCTGCGGGCGGCGGGCGAAGATGGAGCATCCCGTAAGCTGGCGGTGGTGGCGACAGAGCGGGCATTGCAACCCCACCTGCCCCCCGTCTCGGCCCTAGAGCCCTACTGCCTGCGGCTGGAGCTAAAGCAGGAGATCAACTTCAAAGCCCTGGGCCAGCGGTTGGCGACTCTAGGCTACGAGCGGGTCACGGTGGTAGAAACCGAGGGCCAATGGGCGCAGCGGGGCGACATTATTGACGTGTACCCGGTGGCATCCGAACTGCCGGTGCGGCTAGAACTGTTTGGCGATGAGCTAGAGCGGCTGCGAGAGTTTGACCCGGCGACCCAGCGATCGCTCGATGCCATCGACCACCTGGTGCTCACCCCCACCCAGTACGGCTCGGTGATCGTCGAGCACCTGCGCCAGCAGGGCAAGCTGGATGGCCTACTTTCAGAAGCGGCTCAGGAGGGCTTAGCCAGCGGCATTATTCCCGAAGGCACCCGCCGCTGGCTGGGGCTGGCCTTCGCAAATCCCGCCTCGCTGCTAGACTATTTGCCCGAAAACACCCTGATGGCGGTGGATGAGGTGGATCAGTGCGAGGCCCACAGCGATCGCTGGCTGGAGCATGTGGAGGATCACTGGCAAGAGGTCAATAGCGCCAGCCCGATAGACGGGGAAGCTGCTGTTCAATTGCCCAAAATCCACCGCGCTTTTCTCGACACCCTCAGCGACGCCGAGGTGTTTCCCCGCGTTGACCTGTCTGAAATCGCCGAGGCCAACAATGGTCTGAACCTGTCCAGCCGCCCGGTGCAGGCGATTCCGCATCAGTTTGGCAAGCTGGCGGAGTCGATTCGCAAGGAGTGCGATCGCAAATATGCCGTCTGGCTGGCCTCGGCCCAGCCTTCTCGCTCGGTGTCGCTGCTGCAAGAGCACGACTGCCCGGCGCAGTTTATCCCCAACCCCAGGGATTTTAATGCGATCGACAAGCTGCACGTTCAGCATGTGCCGGTAGCGGTCAAATATTCGGGCCTGGCGGAGCTGGAGGGCTTTGTGCTGCCCACTTTCCGCATTGTGGTAGTCACCGATCGCGAGTTCTTTGGTCAGCACACCCTGGCCACCGGGGGCTACGTGCGCAAGCGCAGGCGGGCCGCCTCCAAACAGGTCGACCCCAACAAAATGAAGCCGGGGGATTTTGTCGTCCACCGCAGCCACGGCATCGGCAAATTTCTCAAGCTCGAAAGCCTGGTACTTAACAACGAAACCCGTGACTACCTGGCAATTCAGTATGCCGACGGGCTGCTGCGGGTGGCGGCAGATTCGGTCGGGTCGCTCTCCCGCTACCGGGCCGCCAGCGGCCAGGCCCCGGTGCTCAACAAAATGACCAGCACCGCCTGGGAAAAGACCAAGGGCCGGGCCAAAAAAGCCATTCAAAAAGTGGCCGTCGATCTGCTCAGGCTCTACGCCCAGCGGGCCAAAATGGAGGGCTTTGCCTACCCCGTCGACATGCCCTGGCAGCAGGAGCTGGAAGATTCCTTCCCCTACCAGGCCACCCCCGACCAGCTCAAAGCGGTGCAGGACGTGAAGCGCGACATGGAGAGCGATCGCCCCATGGATCGCCTAGTCTGCGGCGATGTGGGCTTTGGCAAAACCGAGGTGGCGCTGCGGGCCATCTTCAAAGCCGTCACCGCCGGACAGCAGGTGGCCCTGCTGGCCCCCACCACCATCCTCACCCAGCAGCACTACCATACCCTCAAAGAGCGCTTCGCTCCCTACCCCATTCAAGTCGGGCTGCTCAACCGCTTCCGCACCGTCACCGAGAAAAAAGACATCTTGCAGCGGCTGAAGACCGGTGAGCTGGATGTGGTCGTCGGCACCCACCAGCTGCTCGGCAAAGGCGTCGCCTTCAAAGGCCTGGGCCTGCTGGTGGTAGACGAAGAACAGCGCTTTGGCGTCAACCAAAAAGAGCGGATCAAATCCCTCAAAACCCAGGTGGATGTGCTCACCCTCAGCGCCACCCCGATCCCCCGCACCCTCTATATGGCCCTCTCCGGGGTGCGCGAAATGAGCCTGATCACCACGCCGCCGCCGTCGCGCCGCCCGATCAAAACCCACCTCTCGCCCCACGACCCGGAGGCGATCCGCACCGCCATTCGCCAAGAACTCGACCGGGGCGGCCAGGTGTTCTACGTGGTGCCCAGGGTCGAGGGCATTGAAGAAACCTCCGCCAAAATTCGCGAAATGGTGCCTGCGGCTAGAATTGCAATCGCCCACGGCCAAATGGACGAAGGCGAGCTGGAATCGACCATGCTCACCTTTAGCAACGGCGACGCCGAAGTGCTGCTCTGCACCACCATCATCGAGTCGGGCCTCGACATCCCTCGCGTCAACACCATTTTGATTGAAGACGCCCACCGCTTTGGCCTCTCCCAGCTCTACCAGCTGCGGGGGAGAGTCGGGCG
>QBMN01000139.1 GCA_003241845.1 Shackletoniella antarctica
CAGCAGCACCATCAACGCCGCTGGGCTAGAGATTATCAGAGGGTTTGAGGGGCTGGGCCTGAATGCCTATCCTGACCCCGGCACCGGGGGAGAACCCTGGACCATTGGCTACGGCCACACCTCGGCGGCGGGGCCACCCCAGGTCTACCGAGGCCTGACTATCACCCGCGCCGAGGCCGAAGAGATTCTCAAGCGCGACCTGACCAAGTACGAAAAAGCTGTCACCAGGGTCGTAACTCGTACCCCCAAAAGCGACCAGTTTTCGGCTCTGGTGTCGTTTACGTTTAACGTGGGCGCGGGCAACCTGCAGTCGTCTACCCTGCTGAGCAAGCACAACGCCGGAGATTTTGCCGGGGCGGCAGAGGAGTTTGGCCGCTGGGTCTACGCCGGGGGCAATGTGATGCCGGGTTTGGTGCGGCGACGCCGGGCTGAGCGTGCGCTGTACCGCAGCGAAAACTGGCAGCAGTTTCTTTAGGCGTTGCAGAAAGAAATGCTTAGGTGAATTCTAGGCGAGGAATCTCCCTGGGGACTAACTGCCAACCCCAGGGATTTTGGGTTTTGTCAGCCCCAGAGCAGGGGCCGAGCATTAAGAGCTGTGAAGCCATATCATGCTAACTGGTCTGGGTTGGGGAAAAATAACCTAGGAACCCCAGCATAGTTTGGGCGGTATCTGCTCATTTAGAAGGCCTCTGCCCACCAGAGATTCGCCCATGACCGATGATGTGACCGCCACTGACGCCAACCCTGTACTGCCTTCAGTGGAAGCTATGGTAGGAGGTGACGATGCCTCTGCTGACAGCCGTAGGGGCAATTTTCAAGCATCGGATCGACATTTTGAAGCCATCGTTGAAAACCTGGCGCTGGCGGGGTTAGTGGTTGATACCCAGGGCCAGATTTTGCTCTGCAACGATTACCTCCTCAGCCTCACGGGCTGGCAGCGTCACGAGGTGATCGGCGGCAGCTGGCTAGAGCTATTTATCCCCCCACAGATGCGGCATTCGCTGCGGGAGCTATTTCAGGGGGCCATAGCCCGCAGGGAGTGTCTTACCCACCACGAAAATGAGATTTTGACCCGCAGCGGCGATCGCCGCCTAATCTCCTGGATCAATACCTTTTTAGCTGGCTCCGACGGGGCGATTGAGCGCATCACCAGCATTGGCCAAGACATTACCGCCCAGCGCCGGGCCGAGCAGCAGCTACAGGAGAGAGAAGATCGCACCGTGCTGTTTCCGGTCATCACCGGCAGCGATGGCAACCTGGCGATTGGCTCTGTGGCTACCGACATTACCCCCCTGGCAGTGGCCCAAACTGCCCTACGCCGCCAGGCCGAAGAAGAACGCCTAATTTGCACCATTACCCAGCACATTCATCAATCGATGGATGTGGATCAGATTTTGCAGACCACCGTGACCGAAGTGCGGCAGTTTTTGCAGACTGACCGGGTGCTGATTTATCGCTTTAACCCTGACGGCAGCGGCACTATGGTCGTTGAGGCCGTGCTGCCTCCCTGGATGGCGACCCTGGGCACCACCGTAGAAGACACCTGTTTTATCACAAACCCCGCCCTGGTTGAATGCTATCGCCAGGGGCGCACCCACCACATTGACAATATTCACCAGGCCAAGATTAACCCCTGCTACCGCAATTTGCTGGCGGGCTTTCAGGTGCAGGCCAATTTGGTGGTGCCAATTAACTACGGTGGCGACCTCTGGGGGCTGCTGTGTGTGCATCACTGCCGCAGCCCGCGCCAGTGGAACCCGGCGGAAGTCGCCCTGATCGAGCAGCTCGCCAACCAGGTGGTGATCGCCCTCCAGCAGAGCCAGCTGCTGACTCAAACTACCGCCCAGGCCCAGCAAGAAAAGCTGCTCAACGACATTATTAGCTCCATGAGCGACAGTCTTGACCTGCAAACCCTGATGCAGCGCACCACTCACACCATGCTGCACACCTTTAAAGCGAGTCGCAGCATGGTGATTCTCTGCCAGGCCACGGATGCTCAGCTGATACACACCGCCACGGCCTGCGTCCCTGGCTGCCTAGATATCAAAGATCAGGTCATACCCATTGAGGGCAACCCCCACGCCCAGCGCATCTTAAGCCAAGAGGCTCCGGTGGTGGTCAACGATGTGACCCAGGAGCCTGACCTAGCTCCGATGCTGGGCCTGGCCCAGGCTCTGGAGATTGGTGCCATGCTGGCGGTGTCCATTCGCTATCGGGGTGTGGTTAGAGGCATGCTCAGCCTGCACCAGTGCCCCAACCCACGACCATGGAGCGAGGCTGAAGTCAACCTGATTAAGCGCATAGCCGACCACCTGGCGATCGCCATAAACCAGGCCGAGCTATATGCCCAGGCCCAGGCCGAACTGGTCGAGCGCGAACGACTTGAGGCCCAGCTGCGCCACGACGCTGGCCACGATCTCCTGACTGGTTTGCCCAATCGGGTGCTGTTTTTAGAACGGCTGGCCCAGGCGGTCAATCGGCTCCACCAGCACTGCTATCAGCATCCACCGCTAACCGCCCCGGCCATATCCCTAGAAGACGCATCTCCAGAAGACGCATCCCCAGAAAACGCCCCCCCAGAACATATCTCGGCAGCTTGCTGCGACTGCCAATTTGCCGTGCTGTTTCTCGACCTCGATCGGTTTAAGGTAATCAACGATAGCCTGGGCCACGCCATGGGCGATCAGCTGCTGCAAGTGGTGGCCCAGCGGCTGCAAACCTGCGTGCGCTCGGCCGATGTAGCGGCCCGTCTAGGGGGCGACGAATTTGTAGTATTGCTAGCTGATCTCAGCGACGCGGCGGTGGCGATTGGCCTGGCCCAGCGCATTCACGCCGCGCTCGAAGCCCCGGTGCTGCTAGAGGGCCACGAAGTCTTTATCCACGCCAGCATCGGCATTGCCCTCGGTGCTGCCAGCTATACCGACCCCAACCAGGTGTTGCGCGATGCCGACATCGCCATGTATAAGGCCAAGGGCAGCACCCGCGAGTACGCCATTTTCGATGCCCCGATGCACACCGTAGTGATGCAGCAAATGGAGCTCGAAAATGACCTGCGCCGTGCCCTAGAGCGATCAGAACTGAGGCTGCACTACCAGCCCATCGTGGCTCTAGCCACCGGCTGCGTTCAAGGATTTGAGGCGCTGGTGCGTTGGCAACACCCCCGCCGAGGTCTCGTGCCGCCCACGGACTTTATACCCACAGCCGAAAATACCGGCCTGATTACCACCCTCGACCTGTGGACCCTCAACGAGGCCTGTCGCCAGCTCAGCGCCTGGCACCATAGGTTTGACCACAGCCACCACCTGGCGGTTAACGTCAACCTCTCGGGCAAGCAGTTTGTGCGCCCCGACCTGATTGAGCAAATTGACGCGGCCTTAGCTCACAATGGTCTCCAGGGGCGGCATCTCAAGGTCGAAATCACCGAAAGCGTGCTGATTCAGAATGCTCCGATGGCCATTGATCTGCTTGAGCAGCTGCGCCAGCGCCACATTCAGGTCTGCATGGATGACTTTGGCACTGGCTACTCGTCGCTGAGCTACCTGAACCGTTTTCCCATCGACGTTCTAAAGATCGACAAGTCGTTTATCACCAATATTCCCAGCAGTGACCCTAGCCAGGGCGACTACGAAATTGTCAAAGCTATTATTGGCCTAGCCGACAGCCTCAACCTAACGGTGGTGGCCGAAGGCATTGAAACCCGTGAGCAGATGCAGTATCTCCAGTCGCATCGGTGCCAGGGGGGGCAGGGCTACTATTTTTCTAGACCTCTGACGGTGGCTGCTGCCACCGAGTTTATTGCCCAGCTTGCCCTAGCGCCTGAGCCAGCCTAACCCTAAGCCAGCCTAGAACGGAAACAACTTGTAGGGCACCCACTGGGCCCACAGCTTGGCCAGGGTGCCATTCACAATCAGCTGGTTGATGGCCTGGTTGAGCGCCTCTAGCAGCTCGCGGTTGCCCGGTAGCACGCCAATGCCGAAGGGGTGCTGGGTAGGTATTTGAAAGGCCACTCGCAGGCTGGTGCTGTCTGCCTCAGTGGTGAGCAGCATCAGCGCATCGCCCACCAGAGCGTCAATGGCACTATCCCCCAGGGCCGATAGCAGAGTTGGCAGGGTTTGGTCGGCCCCGGCGAAGGAGACCCACTCCAGATCGGGGAAGTCTTCGGTGAGAGCCATGGGGGTGCTGCCTACCAGGGCACCCAGGCGCTTGCCCGCTAGATCTGGAGCGGTGTGAATGGAGCTGTCTTCGCGCACCAGCACCGCCTCATCGAAGCGGCCGTAGGGGCGGGTAAAGTCGGCCCAGGCGCGGCGCGCTTGGGTAATGGCCTGGCTAAACCACACCACATCGTAGTCGCCGGTGCTGAGGGTGGGGTAGAACTGGTCGGGGGGGTGATCAAACCACACTGGCTCTAGGCCCAGCACCTCGCCCAGGGCACGGGCCACGGCTGGCTCATACCCCAGGCGATCGCCGTCTTGCACAAAACTCATGGGCCGAGCATCAAAGTCGCTGGCGATAATAGAAAGCTGCCCAGGGTGAACGGTGGTAAAGTCCATGGTCACGTAAAAGAACCTAGCGCTATTGTGACACCAAACTCAGCCAGCCTAGAGGGGTGCTCTCCCCCCATGGTCTGCTCTTGAAATCGCCCTCTATTCGTGGAATGGTGGAGACAGTATTGCGAGAGTGCGTGAGAGTTGAATGACTGTTGGTAACCCTGCTTCTGACCCGGCCTTTGTGCCCCTGCGTGAGCTGCGATCGCTGCTGCTCAAGGCCCACAAAATTTTGATGGATGCTGAAAAAGACCGTTACGAAACCAGCCACGGCCCCATTGCCAACAAAGGAGACTACCTGCGGCTGGTGCTCAGCCACGAGCAGTTTAGCTGGCTGCGGCCCATTTCTCAGCTGATCGTACAAATGGATGAAGTGCTGATGGCAAGGCAGCCCCAGCCCTTAGAACGCGCCCCTGAGCTGCTCGACCAGGCGCGGCATTTGCTCTATGACAGCGAAATTGGCCAGGCGTTTCAAGACCGCAGTGAAACCGTTGCCTGCCACAACCCCGAGATGGTGGCGGTGGCTCAGCGTCTCCACGAACTCATGCATGCCGACCAGTAGTGGCATCGCACTTGCCAAACAATGCCCCAAGACTGGCCCTACCTCAGACTGGCCCAACCAGACTGGCCCAACCAGACTGGCCCAACCAGACTGGCCCAACCAGACTGGCCCAGTCTGGGGTAGGGGGCCATCCTGTGCAAAGATAATAGGGCTACAAATAAGTTTCCCCAAGTAAGTTTTCCACCTGAGTGCCAGGCGCTAGGGAGGATTGTGTAAGAGCGAGTGTGTGCTATGAACGTTGGTGATCGCGTCCGAGTCAAAGAATCTATTATTTTTTACCACCACCCGCTGCACCGCAACGAAGCCTTCGATGCCAATGGTTTAGAAGGTGTTGTGGTGAATATTCTCACCGACTACAAGGGTCGCCCCATTAGCCCCAACTTTCCGGTTCAGGTAGAGTTTGCCGTGGAGGGAGCCAAACGCCCCATGCGCGCCCACCTGAAGCGAGATGAACTGGAGAGCTTGTAGCCCTAGCGCAGGGGTATTTCGTCAATCAGAGCACCATCAGTCAATCCAGGCAATCCAGTCAGAGGCGGCTCAAACCGTTCGGCCACCCAACCAAGCGAGGACATTCAGCTCTGTGCGCATCTGCTCAAGATCGCGCTGATTTTTGATGGCAGTTTGGTGATACCACTGGCAGTAGGCCTCTAGGTTGTCGCGGTGCTCTAGCTCTAGACGAAACTCTTGGGCGGCCTGGTGCAGCTCTAGATACTCAATGACTTCTTTGGGTGTAGCCAGCGATCGCGGCGTAATGTAATCAAACATGGCGGCTGGGCGAAACTCCCTGGCATCATAACCTGCTTACCCACTCACCTACTCCCCCACCCCCAGCACACCGGCTACGGCCAAGCACCCCCAGCCCACCATCAGCGCCGCGCCGCCCAGGGGCGCTACTGCCCCCAAAATGTTTTGCCCGGTCAAGGCGAGGGCGTATAGGCTACCCGAGAACACCGCTGTACCGACGACGAAGGCCCACCCTGAGGCCGTTAACAACCCCGGAGCGCCCAGCCCCTGGCTGCGCACTAGGGCCACCAGCAGCAGGGCGAGGGCGTGGTACATCTGGTAGCGGGCAGCGGTTTCAAAAATGGTCAGCAGGCGATCGCTCAGCTGTGGCCTGAGGGCGTGGGTGGCAAAGGCTCCGGCGGCTACCGCAGTGCCGCCTAGGGCGGCTGCGATCGCCACAAATAACCGCTCTGTTGTCATAGATTTGTCGCCATAGATTCGTCGTCATAGACTCGTTGTCACAAGAGTCTGGCGGGTTGGAATATCTGAGCCTACTTTGCGCGCACCGCTTCTACCAGGCGAGAAAAGTAAAACTGGGTCTTGGTCATGGCCCGGCGCTCAATCTGCCAGCCATCTGATTCCAGCGCCTTGACAATGTCGGCCTCCCGGTGCAGGTAGGCGCGGGTAGCCTTGCTTGGCCCCGGAAAGAACTCGCCCACCTTTTTCAGCGCGCTGTAGAAAATCGTCTTAGGCGCAAAGCTCATGATCAGCCGAGTTTCTGCCAGAGAACTTAGGTGGGTAATCATGGCTTGCACCTTGTCTTGGGGGTAATGGATCAGCACGTCTAGACAAATTACTGTGTGATAGCTCCCCGCCAGTTCTTCGAGGTCTTTGACCTCAAAGGTGGGCAGGTTTTTGCCCTTCAGGGCTACCTCAGCTCGGCGCTGGGCCTCTTCGACCATCTTGGCGGAAATATCGCTGGCATAGACCTTGGCCCCCGCCTGGGCCAGGGGAATGGTCAGGCTACCGACCCCACAACCCGCATCGCAGCAGCTCAGCCCGGCCAGGTTGTCATCGGCCTCTAGCCAGCCCAGCAGCGTGTCTACCGTGCGCTGGTGGCCCTTGCGAATGTCGAGTTGCACCTTGTTGACCTCGCCATCGCCGTAGATGCGCTGCCAGCGGTCAAACCCAATGGCGTTGAAATACTCGCGAACTACGGTCTTATCGTCAGTGGCAGTCATGGGGTGGCTTTAGGGAATTGCTAACTTCTGTAAAATTCTATGATGTTTTGCTGCGCCAAAACAACCCGCAACGAAACTCAATCTTCAGAGGCAATCTTCAAAGGCAATCCTCAAAGGCCAGCGCCCGAACCCACCAGTGGCATGATAAGAAAGCAAAAATAGCGGCAGTCTAGGCTATGACCACCTCTCCACCCGGCCCTCAAATTGACCCTGGCATTGGCCCCGAAGTTGGCATCATTATGGGCAGCGACTCAGACTTGCCCACCATGGCTGCCGCCATTGAGATTTGCACCGAATTTGGGGTGGCCCATGAGGTGGCCATTGTGTCGGCCCACCGCACCCCAGAGCGCATGGTTACCTATGCCCAAACCGCCCGCCAGCGAGGGCTTAAGGTGATTATTGCCGGGGCCGGGGGGGCCGCTCACCTGCCGGGCATGGTCGCCGCCCTCACCCCCCTGCCGGTGATTGGGGTGCCGGTGGTCAGCCGCACCCTGCAGGGGCTAGATTCGCTGTACTCCATTGTGCAAATGCCGGGGGGCATTCCGGTGGCTACGGTGGCCATTGGCAACGCCAAAAATGCTGGTCTGCTGGCCGTGCAGATTTTGGGCTGCGATCGCCCTGCCCTGCTAGACCACATAGAGCAATATCGCCGCGATCTCAGCGCCTCCGTACTGGCGAAACAGAGTGAGCTTGAACGCCTCGGCCCCCAGGGCTATCTGCAGGCCCATCGCCCACCGGTTTAGTCACCCTGGGCGATCGCCACCGCACTCATTTTTATAGAGCCATAAAAATTTTAAAACCAAAATGGCCGCTTATTCATAGCGCCTCATCCGTAAGAGCTAAAGGCGCTTGTCCACGCCCAAGGCAGATTCAACTTCTTTTTAATATCTTTTTTCTTAGAGGTTAATACAGGGCCAATTTGCCTTATATTCCGGGGCTATTCAGGCTGACTGGTAGGCTTACGGCGCTTTGTGTATCCTTCGACACAGATTGACGGCCTCAGAATTGATGGAATCATTTTGTTCTGAGTATGCGCAAATACACCTGCCTGCTAACGCCGTAAAAATGCCAGGGCAGTTGGGCGTAAATTTCCAAAGAGCGCCATCAAGTTGATTTAGGTGCCAATAGAAGTTTACGCTCTTGGCATATTGGTCTACGGGGTCACGTTAGTTCTGTGATTCCGTCGGCCCTAGCTCCCATACTGGTCTACTGATCTGTCTCGCCACCCTGCGGTAGAGAGTCCAGATCTAAAGCCGTGTTCACTGTCTGATTGTGTTGAAGGAACGTCTGTTGAGATGTCTAATTTAGTGTTGCGTAACCGTTCTAGGTCTCGGAAGCGGTCTAAGGCCGGCTTCTGGGACTCCAGTGTGCCGCCTTTTGACAAGGCAATTAAGCGTCTGTTTAGCCGCGTTGGCGGCTGGGCTTGGGTAGCCTGCGTTCCTCTAACGCTGGTTATTTTGGCCACGTGGGGAGTGGCTGCCCAGGCTCAAGACGAATTGACGGCAGCCGATGTGCAAACCACCCTAGACAACATCTGGGTGCTGATTGCTGCTTTCTTAGTCTTTTTCATGAATGCCGGTTTTGGCATGCTAGAAACTGGCTTCTGCCGACAGAAAAATGCCGTCAACGTGCTGACCAAAAACCTGATCGTCTTTGCGTTGGCCACTCTGGCGTTTTGGTTCCTTGGCTTTTCGCTGATGTTCGGTGCCAACGGCAACGGTTGGATCGGCTGGGGGAGCTTCTTCCTCGGCGGTGCGCCTGAGCTGTATGGGCTAGGGCCAGACGGGCTTAATTTGTCCAAAGATACGTTCTTCTTGTTCCAGGCTGCCTTTGCGGGTACCGCTGCGACGATCGTGTCGGGGGCGGTAGCTGAGCGGATTAAGCTGGTTGACTTCCTGATTTTCAGCCTGCTGCTGACAGCTATCGCTTATCCGATCACGGGTCACTGGCTCTGGGGCGGCGGCTGGTTAGCTGAGCTGGGCTTCCACGACTTTGCTGGCTCTACCATTGTGCACTCTGTCGGCGGCTGGGCGGCTCTTATGGGGGCGGCTTTTCTTGGCCCCCGCATGGGCAAGTACAGTGCCGAAGGGCAGGTTAATGCTCTACCAGGCCATAACCTGAGCATCGCTACCCTGGGCTGCTTGATTCTTTGGCTGGGCTGGTTTGGGTTTAACCCCGGCTCTCAGCTGGCAGCAGACTTGGCTGTACCCTACATTGCGGTAACCACCAACCTGGCTGCGGCTGCAGGCGGTGTGGCAGCTACCCTTACCTCCTGGGCGCTGAGCGGCAAGCCTGACCTGTCTATGACCATCAACGGCATTCTGGCTGGTCTGGTGGGCGTCACTGCTGGTTGTTTTGTAGTCGGCTATGCTGGGGCCTTTTGGATTGGTCTAATTTCGGGCATCCTCGTGGTGTTTTCGGTGGGCTTCTTCGACAGCATCAAAATTGATGACCCCGTAGGCGCTACCTCTGTACACCTGGTTTGCGGTATCTGGGGCACCCTGGCCGTAGGCCTGTTTGCTAACCCCAACAACTTCACCCAAGGTGGCGAGGGCATTGCCGGGCTATTCTACGGCGGTGGGCTGGGTCAACTCGGGGTTCAAATCATTGGTATTCTGACCATTGGTTTATTCACCGTGGTTGTTTCCAGTATTTTCTGGCTGATTCTCAAGTCGGTGCTGGGCCTGCGGGTGAGCGCCGAAGAAGAGATGAAGGGGCTGGATATCGGTGAGCACGGCATGGAAGCCTACAGCGGCTTTCTGAAAGACACCTCCGACATGAGCGGTGTGATGTAACGCGTTGATGCGCTGAATCCTCATAGCTCTACTTTTAGGGGCATGCACAGTTTAGGCACCGGGGCTAACCGCTCGGGTGCCTAGCTTTTGGAAATTTTTTTGAGGCTAAAGCCAGCGGTAGTCGGGTCTCCCCCCATGGGCGCAGCTGATCGCAACGCTGATGTTGGCAAATGGTTACAAATTGCCGTAGGAGCCGGAGCCAACTGGTAGTCTAGGTGGAAGTAACCGCTGCCAGTGCGGTCTGGTCTTCCTCGGGATCAGCTGAAATACCTGGGCAAAACCTCTGAATCGACAGTTCTCTAACCTGAACGATGAGCAATTCCACATCTGTGGTGGAAGAATTGCTAAGCGCAATTCCCCAGCTTAGACCTAGTCTCTACTTCAAAACCTCTTTAACCGCGTTGTCCCACGCGATGGAGGATCACGTGCTGGCAGGGGCCGCGGAGTCGTTGGTAATTGCCAGCTTCCAGCAGGAGCGGTTTTACTTGCAGGAGGCCAACCGCTATCTGCGCATTGCCGAACTCACCGACCAGGTCTATGTGCTGTCGGCCCTCGGTACGAGCTTCGTCAGCCGCTCTGACAACTACGAAACCGTTGCCTTTGATACCACCGACGCCCTCACCCAGGAGTGGCACCTGGTGGTGATTGGGGCCGACTACACCGCCTGCTTAATCTGCCGGGAGCGATCGCCCGAACCCGCCACCAGTGGCCACCCCTTAGACCAGACCCGTCGCTTTGAGGGCATTTGGACCCAAGACCCCTACGTCAGCCAGCGGGCGGCGATCATACTGCTCGATCGCATTGCTGGCTATCGCCCTGACCTGGCCGACAAACTGGCGATCGCTCGCCAGCGCTACATCGACCCTACCCTCGCCCCCAACGAACAGCTAGACGGCAGCGGCGGCCCCGATCCCTTTACTCAGCGACTGGTCACCTATCTCCAGGCGGGGCAGTATAAGCTGCTCAAAGCCTACAAAGCGATCTCGGCCCAAGAGCGCCGCGAGCGATTGGTCAACTCCATCACCTCGGTGGTGCGGCAGTCCCTCGACGCCGACGAGATCTTTGCTAAGGCATCCCAAGAACTGGGCCAGGCGCTCCAGGTGTGCCGCTGCCTGATCTACCCCTGCACGGCCACCGACGCTACGGTGATGATTGCCCACCAGCACCTCAACGACACCGCCGAGTCGCTGCTGGGCGAAACCTGGCCCCTGGCCACCAACCCCCTGTTTGACTACATTCAAGACACCAAAGAAACCATCGCCATCGCCGATACCCAGTCCCGCGAGTCGCCTTTTCGCCAGGAGCTAGAGGCGATTAGGCCTCTGATCGAGCGCTGGCAGATCCGGTCTTGGCTGATTGTGCCGCTGACCTACCAAGATCGTCTGGTGGGCCTGATCGAGCTGCACCACTGCCAGCTTCAGCCCCACGAGTGGAGCGAAGACGACACGGCCCTGGTGGATGCGATCGCCGCTCAGCTCAGCGTAGCGATCATTCAGGCCGAGGCCTACACCAACCTGCAAGATCTCAACCAGCAGCTTGCCGCCCTCGATCGCACCCGCGCCAACCTGATTGCCATCACCGGCCACGAGCTGCGCACCCCCCTTTCCACTATTCAGGTCTGTCTAGAGAGCCTGGCCACCGAGCCAGATATGCCCAACGAGCTGCGGCAGATCATGCTGCAATCGGCCCTCGAAGATGCCGAACGCATGCGCAAGCTGGTGCAAGACTTCCTCACCCTGTCGCGGCTCGAGAGCGGTCGTGTCGAGTGGAACCTAGAGTCGCTTTCAATTCAAGAATGCGTCGATCTAGCCCTCAGCAGCATCCGCAGCAGCCACGACAGCGCCCCTCGCTCCACCATTAAAGTCAAAATTCCTAAGCAGGTGCCCCTGGTGCGGGCCGATGGCGAGTGGCTGGTAGAGGTACTCGCCAAACTGCTCGACAACGCCCAAAAATTTACCCCTACCGCAGGCAAAATTACCATTCAGGTGACCCGCCCTAGCCCCACCCACCTGCAAGTTACCGTCGCCGATACCGGGCGCGGCATTGAGCCGAGCCGCCTGCACGTGGTGTTTGACCGCTTCTATCAAGAAGAAGGTGCCCTGCGGCGCACCACCGGGGGCACCGGCCTGGGCCTAGCCATGTGTCGCCAAATCGTAGAAGGCCTGGGGGGCACCATCTGGGCCGAGTCAGGCGGCAAAGACAAGGGCAGCCAGTTTCACTTCACCGTGCCCATTGCCCAGGGCAAGCTCGATGGCCGCAGCAGCCGATCAGCCAAGACAGTCAAAAAGCAGCCCGCCACCGTGCCTGGTAGCCCCTCGGTGCTGCTCGACGACTAGGTCTGGACTAAGCCTATGCTTCCCTAAGTACATACTTCCCAAAATACAACCGCTAACCGGTCGGGCAAAAGCGTGGCATTATCAGGGTGAGCCGACTCAGCGAGCTACTTAGAGCATGGGCATGGGCGACCCCACACCAACCAACCCCCAAGACGAAACCTCAACTCAGCCAGGTGCATCTCCGGCGGGGTGGTGGGGGAAGCTGCGCGATCGCGCCAATCAGCTGCGATCGGCTCGGCGGCTCAGCCGCTGGTTTAACGTCGACGACGACAAAGTAGCCGAAATTTTGGCAGAAGTGCGCCAGCAGCTACCCACCACCGAAGCCCTGCTGGTCGGCAAGCCCCAGGCGGGCAAAAGCTCTATTGTGCGAGGGCTAACGGGGGTTTCTGCCGATATTGTGGGCCAGGGCTTTAGACCCCACACCCAGCACACCCAGCGCTACGCCTACCCCTCAGAAGATCTGCCGCTGCTGATCTTTACCGACACCGTGGGGCTGGGCGACTTGGCCCAGGCCACCGATGCCATCATCACTGAGCTGGTTGACGACCTCAGCAGCAGCAGCAGCAAAGGCCGCATTCTCATTCTCACGGTCAAAATCAATGACTTCGCCACCGACAGCCTCAGGCAAATTGCCGTGCGCCTGCGCCAGCAGTTCCCCACGGTGCCCTGCCTGCTGGCGGTTACCTGTAGCCACGAGGTCTACCCCCCCAGCCAGGCTAATCA
>QBMN01000013.1:0-21015 GCA_003241845.1 Shackletoniella antarctica
GGGTGGGGCTGGGCTTTCGGTTGGTGATGATAGCCCTGCCAGCAGCCCTGGCCGAGCGGGTGCCGGGGGGCAATGTGCCCCTGGTGTTGGGGGCTTTGTTTATCGCCCTAGCGCTGACGGCAATTCCGGCGGGGCAGTTGGCCCGCCGGTTGGGCAACCGGCGGGCCATGGTGCTGGGGCTGAGCGCCATGGCGGCGCTGGCAATTTTGGTGGGCATCATCTCTAGCACTGCCGTGGGGATCGCCGTAGCGGCGATGTTTGGTGCGGCGCTGAGCCTGGTGTCTAACGGCACGCTGCCCTTTGCCTTGTCCATGGTGCCGCCCGCTCGGGCCGGGCTGGGCACGGGCACCTACTTCAGCGGCGGCGCTTTAGCGGCTAGCGTTGGCGGCGGGCTGTTTAGCAACAGCGGGCTGGCTTCGGCGGGGCTGACCCTGCTGGCGGCCCTGGCGTTTTTGCTGGCGGGGCTGTGCGTGGTGGCAAGTGGGCGGTTGAGCCAAACTTAAGCCGCCGAGGCGTCAGGAACTGCCCGCCGTCTTGTACCTCAGACCGCTACTAGGGGTTCAGACGGGCGGGTGACTTCTAAGTAGATGTGCTCAAGTTTGACGGGCGATCGCGCGATCGAGTCAAGGGGAATGCCCTCAAAGCGGGTGACGAGATCCTTGAGTTCGAGCTGGTCGGGCACCCAAAAGGCCAAGTCGCCGCCGTAGGTGCGGTGGGGGTAGCCCAGCTGCCGGGCGCGGGCGATCGCCCCCTCGCGGTCGCTGGTCTCGACGGTGACAATCTCCTGGGCCGGAATGCGCGATCGCAGCTCCTCTAGCGTGCCCTCGGCCAGCAGCTGGCCCTGGCGCAAAATGCCGATGCGTTGGCACAGCCGCTCTACCTCGTCGAGCAGGTGGGAGGTCAGCAGCACCGTCACCCCCATCGACTTAAACTGCCGAATCAGCTGCCACAGCTCTTGACGGGCCTCTATATCTAGCCCGGTAGTGGGTTCGTCGAGAATCACCAGCTTGGGCCGGTGCAAGATTGCTGCCGCCATGCTCAGCCGTCGCTGCATGCCACCGCTGAGGCGCTCGACGGGGGTGTGCTTTTGGTCGAACAGGTTGACTGACCCTAGGCAGACATCCACCCGCCGCTGGCAGTCTTGGCGCGAGAGGCCGTAGAGGCGACCCAAAAAGGCCAGGTTGTCGCTGCACGTTAGGCTGCCGTAGAGCAGGTTGCTCTGGGGCATCACTCCCACCAAGGCCTTGGTGGCTTCACCCGCCGGGCGATCGCCGATGGTGACCGTACCGCTGTCGGCCTTGAGCAACCCGCAGATAATGTTGATGGTGGTGGTCTTACCCGCGCCGTTGGGGCCGAGCAGGCCGTAGATTTCCCCTGGCTGTAGGCTGAGACTGAGATCTTGCAGTACCGGCTTCGAACCGTAGCGCTTTGTCAAATTTTCAAGTTTTAGCATGCAGGTCTGCAACTTTAGAGCCGGAGGTGGTTGCCTCCCCCTGCCGTTAGCTATGCTCAAGACAGGAGGCAGGGAAACGCCCCTGTATCTTATCAGTGAGGACCCGATGACTAGCGATCGCGAACTGGTCTTGGCCGCCAATAAAGCCTTCTACCGCTCCTTTGAGAAAAAAGACATCGAAGCGATGGAGTCGGTCTGGTCAAAGGGCATGGGCTGCCTCTGCATTCACCCCGGCCGCGATGCCCTCAAGGGCTGGGCCGATATCCGCGACGCCTGGGAGCGGATCTTTCAAAACACGAGCTATCTCGAAATTGACACCGATATTCTCACCGTAGAGGTCAGCGGCGACCTGGCCTACGTGGTGCTGATCGAAAATGTGCTGCAAATTAGCGGCGGCGATCGGCGGCTAGAGGCCCGCTCAATGGCCACCAATGGCTTTGAGCGCATGGCCGGGCAGTGGTACATGACTCACCATCACGGCAGCCCGGTGGTAGATTGATAGTGCCATTCAGCCCAATACTCCGGCGCAACACCTAGGGGAACCGCTGCACATTTTGCTGGGCGTAGGTCAAGTTGGGCTGATAATCCACGGCCTTTTGCTGAGCCACGGCGTAGTTGGGGTCTGACTCGGGCACCTGCTGCATTAGGGCGATCGCACTGGCCCAGGAGTCGGCCACGGCCTGCCACTCAGCCGCGCTATTGGCGCTTTGGGCCTGGTTGGCAGCGGTTTGAGCCGCGTTGACCGCCTGTCTAAATCGGTCGGTATCTTCCACGGCGGCAGGGGCAACAGGCGGTTCTTCCGGGGGGAGTTCCCCAGGGGGCGCAGGCTCTGTGACCACGGGGTCGCCCCCAGGGCTGGGCTGTCGCAGGCGACCTAGCAACCCGTTGAGCAGCAGCCCGGCTAGAGCCAAAATCAAAGCCCCTAGACCCAGGCCTAAGATCAGCTTCATCGGCAGACCAGGCCCACCAGAGCGACGCACGCTGCCGTCTTCGTCGAACTGATCGGGCGCGAGAGAAACGTGGCTTGAGGGGTCTGAGCCAAATTCTTGAATAAAGTCGTCGGTGGCGTCGGGTTCGTCATCGATCAGCGCTGCCCCGTTTTGGAGGAAGCCGTTGGCCGCTTCAGGGCTGTCGTCAAACCCGTCATCGCCAAACCCGTCATCGCCAAAGCCCGGCTGATTGAAATCAGGATCGCCAAAGTCAGGATCACTAAAGCCAGGGTCGCCAAACTCTTGCACGGCAACGTCTTCGTCGGTAAAGTTGGGATCGGTGAAATCGGGGTCTCCAAAATCGGGGGCATCGAAGTTGTCGGCCGCAAAGCCACCGCCACCCAATTCGCCGTCACCAAACCCGCCGTCACCAAACCCGCCGTCATCTAACTCTGGGGCATTTAGGTCATCAGGGGCAAACTCAACCGGTTCAAAGGCTAGGTCTTCGGCAGCATCGTCAACGAACCCTACCGAGGCTAAGTCTGGGTCAGATGCACCGTAGAGGTCGGGCTGCTCTAGGGTGATGTCACCATAGTCACTGAATCCATAGTCATCGGGTTCAACCAGGCTGCTGTCTAGGGCCAGATCGTCCGAGAACACCAGGTCGCCTTCGACGGTTTGATCTAGCTCCATGGTCGCAAAGGGCATATCGGCCCCAAAGTCAGAGGGCGCGGCGTCATCGTCTAGGGGAAATGCCTCGGCCTCAAAGGGGTTAGGGGTAGCGAAGTCTACTCCATCCTGGGGGGTAAAGGCTAGACCGGGGTCAAACCCAGGCTGATCTGCAAGGTTAGGGTCAAAGTCAGCTTCAAACACTAGATCAGGGTCAAAACCACCCTCGGCGTCTTCCCAGGGCTGGGGGGCGGTATCTGTAACGTTACCGGGGTCGGTTAGCTCTGGGTCTGTACCGCCGTAGCTCTCGGGGTCGGTCTCTGCCGCGAAGGCAAGGTCAGATTCTGCGGCCCAGTCGTCTTCAGCCTCAGCGGCCCAGCCCTCTGGGGCAAAGGCGGCGGGGGTAGCCAAGTCAAGGTCAGCGGCGGCCCCTAAATCTTCAAAGTCAATGTCCTCTGGGGCAATGTCCTCTGGGGCAATGTCCTCCGGGCCGAGATCATCTGGGGTCAGCAGGTCTGGAGGTAGGTTGTCTAATTCGGCATCTGAGTCTCCGGCTGGGGCATCCGCTGCTAGCTCAAGGTCGGGAAAGGCGATGTCGTCTGGGGCGATCGCCTCAGCGCTCAGCTCCTCAAGATCAAACTCTTCGGTCTCAAACCCTTGAGGCTCAGACCCCTCAATGGCTAGAGAGTCAAGGTCTAAATCGGCGGCACCAAAGTCGGCGGCACCAAACTCCTCTACTCCCAAGTCAGCCATGTCATCGACGGCAGCACCCAGATCTATATTCTCAAAATCCTCAAAAGCAGCCATATCGTCGGGCAGATCGGCCTCAGCAGTCCAGGTGCTATCGGTCAGGTCAACAACGGAGCTAGCGTCATCCCACAGGTCGTCGAGGTCGCCGCCAGTTTCGGGCGCAGTCGGTGGAACTGAGGCATCGTCAAGCAAATCGAAGGCGTCAGCCTCTGCGATCGCAGCCAGGTCGTCCAACTTCTCTAGCTCAGCCGTGCCGGTATCCTCAGCAAACGCCAGATCAGAGTCGGGGGCAAAGCCTAGATCTAGTTCTGCACCAGGGTCAAACTCCTCGGCATCAAGACCAGCATCGGCGGTGCCCCCATCGAGATCTAGGCCAAAATCTAAATCAGTCTCGGCAAAGTCGAGGTCAAAGCTCTCCGCAGCAATTGCAGGCGTTTCCTCCGCAATATCTAGGTCAAAGTCGAGGTCAGCCGCCAGGGGGGGTTCCCCAGAAGTATCCTCCAGGTCTAAATCAAAGCTACCTGTAGCGAAATTAGCTGCCGATTCATCGCCCAGATCTAGATCAAAGTCACCAGCGGCAGGCTCATTGCCCACACCTAAATCAAAGTCCAGATCGCTCACCGATGAGGCTTCGGCCCCTTCGCCCCAGCCCAGACCTAAATCATCCCCTGATGCCGCCGCTTCAATATCTTCAGGCGTGCCCAGGCCAAAATCTAGGTCACTAGCTGGGGACGCATCTTCGGTCATACCCAGATCAAAATCTAGGTCACTGGCTGGGGCTGCATCTTCGGTCATACCCAGATCAAAATCTAGGTCACTAGCTGGGGACGCATCTTCGGTCATACCCAGATCAAAATCTAGGTCACTGGCTGGGGCTGCATCTTCGGTCATGCCCAGATCAAAATCTAGGTCACTGGCTGGGGCTGCATCTTCGGGTTCATCCAAATCTAGATCAAAGTCTGCGTCGCTCACTGAAGCTGAGAATTCCGGAGCTTCGCCCAGGTCAAAGTCTAGGTCGCCCACGGAGGTGACATCTCCAGACTCATCAAACGTGCCCAGGTCAAAGCCGAGGTCGGCTTCAGGGCCAGAGGCCGCTGCTGAGGTCTCGGCAAAATCTAGCTCCAGATTGGCAGCGGCGAGAGCAGAGGTATCGTCCAGGGCCAGGTCAAGATCAAAGTCGTCGGCTGAGTCAGCCTCAGCTGCGCCAAAGTCGAGGTCGGCGGCGGATATGCCCGAATCGTCAGTCAGACCCAAATCAAACTCTAAATCGGCGGTAGCGCTATCGGCGGGTGCGTCGGTAAGGCCAAAGTCAAGATCGAAGTCAGCAGCTGAGTCAGCGCTGACATTGGCGAAGGCTGAGTCAAAGTCAGTAGATGTATCTAAACCCAGGCCGCTGTCAGCCAAGCCCAAATCTACATCGCCGGGGTCTCCCGCCAGCAAAGCATCGAAATCGTCTAGGCCGTCTAGCTCCGTACTACTAGTACTGTCAGGCTCAAACCCCAGGTCTAGCTCGGCATCGGCCTCGTCACCTATATCCCCAGCCCCAAGATCCCCAGCCCCAAAATCTAGAGGAGGGTCTTGCAGCACCAGGTCTTCGCTCCAGGCGCTGGCGTCGCTGCCCGGCTGCTTGGCGCTCACGGTGAGGTGGTAGACAGCGGCTAGATCTAGCCCGGTAATTCCTTTTTTTACGTAGGCTACCAGGTCAGCCTGGTTAGGCACGTGGGCAGACTCTAGACTCACCTTTAGGGTGCTGTCTTGCTGGGCCACGTGGGCGGTGATGCCCTGGGCTTCCAGATGGCGATTGATCAGCGCTGCGATCGCATCTGGGTTGCCCTGGCGGGCCATTTGCAAAGCATTGGGAGGCGTATTAGACATAGTGGTCTATTGAATTCGATGAATTCAGCTCACAGGCCGGAGAATTCCCTATAGTATGCCCGCGGTGGCTGATATTGACACAATCAACCTCAGACAGCCTGTAAACTTGGGGTAATGTCATCCCAAATGTTACGGATTTTGTTGATCGAGCTGCCTAAGAACGCTCTCTAGCTGCCGCTGGGCTTCGCCGTAGCGCTGCCAGTCGCCCTGCTGCAAGGCTTGCTGGCCATTTTCGTACGACTCTAGGGCGGCCTGAATCAAATCGGCCATATTGGTGGGTAAAGGCGTGGTCGACTCGGCCGGGGAAGACTCGGGTTGGGGTGCCCTCGCTTCTCCAAAGATAGCATCTAGGCTTTGGTCAAGGGTTTCGCGCATGACCACGCGATCGCCGTAGGCCACAATCACCCGCCGCAGCTCGGGCAGCTCGCCCTGGTCGGCCCTGAGGTAGATGGGCTGCACATACAGCAGCGACTGCTCCACCGGAATCACCAGCAGCGTGCCGCGAATCACCCCAGACCCCTGCTGGCTCCAGAGGGTGAGCTGCTCAGAAATTTCGGGAGTCTGGCTAATGCGGGCCTCGATTTGGGTGGGGCCAAACACCAGCTCCTGCTTAGGAAATTCATAGAGCAGCAGCCTGCCGTAGTTGTCGCCGTCAGAGCCGCCCGCCATCCAGGCGATCATGTTGTCGCGGTTGGCGGGGGTAAAGGGCAAAATTTGCAGAAACTCCTCCTGGGCCAGCCGGGGCAGCTTCATGATGATGTAGTAGGGTTCCATGGCCGTCACCACGTCGTCTTCGACATGCTCCGGGAACCGCCACAGGTCTTCGCGGTTGTAAAAGACCTCCGGGTTTTCCATGTGGTAGGCCCGGTACATCTGGGCCTGCACGGTGAAAATATCCTGGGGATAGCGCAGGTGCTCGCGGTAGCCCGCAGGCATTTCGCCCATGGGCTTAAAGACATCGGGAAAGATGCTGCTGTAGGTGGTCAGCAGCGGGTCTTCGCTATCGCGGGCGTAGAACTCTAGGCTGCCGTCGTAGGCATCGACAAAGACCTTGACCGCATCGCGAATGTAGTTGACGCCGTTGCGCATCAGCGGGTTGGCGCTATCGACCAGAGAGACCAGGTCGGTGCGGCGGTTGAGCGGCTCTGAGTAGGGGTAGCGATCGCTGCTCGTATACCCATCCAAAATCCACTTGATGCGGCCATCGATTAGGGCGGGGTAGGGGTCGCCGTCAAAGGTGAGAAAGGGGGCCACCTGGCGAACGCGATCGGTAATCACCCGGTGGTAGTGAATGCGCGTCTCAGCGCTGAAGTAGTTAGAAATCAGCAGCCGCACATTGCCCAGGTCGTAGGCATAGGCCAGCCGTCGCAGGAGAGAATTCAGCGGCACGCCCCCTGCCCCGGTATAGCGATAGGCAGCGTTGGTGTCGCCCTCGGGATAGTCAAACTCGTCGGTGTTGGCCCCGGTAAAAATGTAGTTGCGAGTGCTCTCGCCGTAGTAGATGCGGGGTTGATCGAGCGGCACATCCACCGTTGAGACCGGGGGCACATTGCGAATAAAAAACTCCGGCAGGCCGTTGGAGGTCACCTGGTTGACCGGGCTCATTACCACCCCAAAGCCGTGGGTAAATTTGAGCTGGCGGTTAATCCAGTTTTGCGCCTCAGGAGGCAGCTGCTCGACCGGCAGCTCGCGGGCCGAGAGCGTCACCTGGCGGTAGTCACCGTTGAGGGTGTAGCGGTCAATATCGACATCCTCAAAGCTGTAGTAGAGGCGAATTTCTTGCAGCTGTTTGTAGGTGCTGAGCAGCGGAGCATAGTCCCACAGGCGAATGTTGCCGACGGTGGGGCCATTAGCCTCGACCACAGCGCGGCTGAGGTTATTTTCGGCGGGGAATGGCTCTGAGGTCACGCTGGTGAGGTTGTAGGCCTCGCGGGTAAAGGCAATGTTGTGCTCAATGTAGGGCCGCTCAATGGTGAGCTCGTTGGGCTCAACAATAAAGTTTTGCTGAAACCAGGGGTACAGGCCATTGACGAGAATCAGCACCCCCAGGTAAATCACAATGCCAAAGATCGGCAGCGAAAAGCCGCTGCGCCCCAGGGCAATCAGAAACAGTGCCCCCACCGCCAGGGTGACAAAGCCCATCAGCCAGTAAGACTGGAGCCGGGCGTGCACATCGGTGTAGCCCGCCCCAAAAATCACGCCGCTGTCGGAGTAGAGCAGGGAATAGCGATCTAGCCAAAAGCCCAACGCTAACAGCACGGCGATCGCCGCCAGCAGCAGACACACATGGGCCTTGGCCTCGCCAGTAAGAAAATATTTCCAGCCCCGCTCGGGGCGCACTTCGCCCTTGAGGGCGTAGACCGCAGCAGCAATCATCAGCGCCCACACCAGCAGGCCCATCAGACCTCCCTGGAGTGCCTGCCACAGCGGCAGCTGAAATATATAGAAGCCGATGTCGCGGCCAAAGATGGGGTCAACGGTGTCAAAGTCGGTGGGGTTGAGAAATTGCAGCACCGTTTGCCAGCCAGTCGCCGCCCCCAAGGCGACCCCCAAAGAGAGGATGAAGATCAGCCCCAGCACCCCCAGATTGAGCAATTTCCCCAGCTGCTCTCGCTGGGTTAGGTCGCTGTAGCGGCTGAGAAAACGGTAGGGGCGATCGCGCGTCAGCCGCTGCGCCAGGGCATAGTTAGCCCACAGCACCCCACCGTAGAGGGCAAATACCCCCAGCCCCAGCCCCAGCTGCCATTGAACCCGCAGCCAAAACACCGAGCTATAGCCTACCGACTCAAACCACCACGACTCGGTCAGCAGGTGCACCATGCCTCCCGAAAACACCAGCAGTAGAGTGATGGCCACCAGCCAAGGCAGCAGTTGACGCAATCTTAGAGATTTTGCGGGGGAGTAGGTCACAGGTCTCGCAGGTAGGGACAGATCACGGCGCGTACCCAGGGCATCCCAGGGCAGGACATCCCAGGGCTATGGCTACGGTGCCGTTGCTTTTTGCCGTTGCTCTTAAAGTCTAGCGACCTCAACCGCTGGGAACACTGTTTAGGCCGCTGGGCTTAACCTTTTTTAGACTGGCGATCACCTGCCTCCCTGGATCGCCCCCCACTCGCACTGTTAGGTAGCCTCAGTTGGGTAGCCTCAGTCTCCGAAAATCAACCTCTAGAAAACTTGGAGGAGATTGAGTAGTACGCTGCTCTGAACATCCTGATCCTCCAGAGTCCTCAAAAAGCCTATAAAATAAGGTATTTAGACTATTTCTAGGATCTTCTGTACCCCCCCTATGGCACAAATCACCATCGACATTCCCGACGATCTCGCTCAACGGCTTGCTCCCTATCAAAAGTCATGAAATTGACCATGCCCTGGCACTCAAACATGGCGGACAAACCACCCCAGTAAACCTTGTCCTAGCCTGCCTACCCTGCAACCGCCACAAGGGCTCTGACCTCACCAGCATCGATCCTCTCACAGGCCTCTCACAGGCCTCTCACAGGCCTCTCACAGGCGCGATTACGCCCCTCTTCAACCCACGCACCAAAGCCTGGTCAGAGCACTTCAAGCTAGATGGGTGATTCATTCAAGGCTTAACCGCCACAGGACGAACCACCACATTTTTGCTCAAAGTAAATGAGACTAGCCGACTTCAGTTACGCCAAGCCCTAGCATTTCAAGAACTCTACCCAGACCTACCCAATAACCTGTCAAGCGGATAACTGCCCCAACCTCCCGCCACCCGGCAGGAAATATTGTCAACTTTTGATAAGCCCTGGCGGAATGCCCGGAAATTTACGGAAGCTACCTGGGAAACCTAAACGGTAGTAGCCCTCCTTACAGTGCCCCACCTATGAGCGAATATACAGGTATGACCCCCACCGTGATCATCGGTCTGGGGGGAACCGGTAAAGAGATTCTGATCAAAATTCGCCGCATGATTGTGGAGCAGTACGGCTCCCTCGACGCCCTGCCGATCGTTTCGTTTTTGCACATCGACACCGAGCAAAACGCTCGCGTCTCCGAGGCCCAAACCGTACTCAAGCAAGACATTTCCCTGCGCCCTATCGAGCAGGTGTGGGCCAAGGTCGAAGACGCCAAAGCCATTCTCAACAAGCTGTCGGCTTACCAATACCTGGATGAATGGTTCCCCAGCGAGCTGAAGGGCACCGACTCGATTCTCTCTGGAGCAGGGCAGATTCGCGCCCTGGGGCGGTTTGCCTTCAGCCTCAACTATCCGCTGATTAAGGACTACTTCACCAAGGCCAAGGGGCGCATCGTCGGCCACGAGAAATTCATGCTCGATCGCTGGAAGGTGCAGCTTGACAAGGGCATCAACATCTTTGTGGTCTGCTCGCTCTCCGGCGGCACTGGCTCGGGCATGGTGATGGATTTGGCCTACAACCTGCGGGACTGGGTGCCCGTGTCAGAACTGCCCCAGACCAGTTCTTTCCTCGTCTTGCCGGGGGCGTTTTCGGGATTGGGCGATCGCGTCATTGCCAACGCCTACGCCGCCCTGATGGAGCTAAACCACTACAGCCGCAGCGACACCCGCTTTGACGTGCAGTACAGCGACAGCCAGAGCGATCGCATTACTAGCCAAAGCGGCCTCGATGTGCCCTTCAACTTCACCTACCTGGTGGGCAACAGCAACGACAAAGTCACCTTCCCCACCCTGGGCGACGTGCTCGAAATGGTGGCCCAGAACGTGTTTCTCGACTTTAGCTCCGGCTTTAGCCAGTACAAAAAGCTGGTGCGCGACAACGTCCGCAAGCACTGGGCCAGCCCCGATGCCCTAGGCTACCCGCAAAACTTCATGAGCTTTGGCCTCTCCAGCATTCAGTTTCCGGTGGAGCGGGTGCTCAACGCCTGCTCGGCGCGCCTGGCCGCAAAGCTAGTGGACTGGTGGAGCAACCCCACCCCCGCCCCGGCGGCGATGTCGGATCTGATTCGCACCGAGATTCTGCCCGGCCTGTTTTTGGCAGAATCCGAACACGACCATCAGATCGTCGACAGCATCAGCATGGGCGACAACAAAAAGCCCTACGCCAAAGAAGTGGCCGACTGGGTAGCGGGCATTCGCAAGCGCCGCAACGACCTCAACATTCCCTTCGAGAACCTGCAGCGGTTTATCTCCAACGAGCAGGAGAAATATTCCCCCCACTTCCACGACACCGGCACCGACCCCAAGCGCTGGAGCGACTACTTTCAAAAAATGTGGGACAACCTCACCTGGCTGATCCCCGAAAAGCGCAAGGAGCTGCGGGCGGCGGTCTACCTAATGGTGGAAGACCGCTTCCGGGGGCCAAAATTCACCCGGCAGTTCTTAGAAGTGCTAATCGAGGTGTTTGCCGATTTTCGCAGCAAGTTTGACCAAGACCGGCAGAAATACTGGCTGCCCCGTGAGCGATCGGCCCAAAACGCCCTGCAAACCCTGCTGAAGCAGATCGACGATCATGCCAAGCAGATGATGATGCTCAACCGCAAGAAGGTGATCGAAGACGACTTTCAGGGCATTATGCAGGCGCTGGAGCAGGTCTACGTTTCCAAAGTGGAAGTCAAGGCCCGCACCCTGGGGGTAATGCTGCTGGATGGCCTGCGGGAAGAAATTGACCAGCTCTTGGTCGATCTCACCGCCTTTGAAACCGTGCTCAGCAATGTCCAGGTCGAGCTAAAGGACAAAGAGCGCGTCTACACCCGCGAAACCGGCGGTCTGACCGTGAACGGTATTTTGCTCTACGACGAGAAAGAAATCGACGCCGCCTACCGCAAAACCGTCGCCGACCAGGAAGAAACCCTCTGCCAAACCCTCTCCCAGCAGGTACTCGAAGAACTGCGGGTGCGTCTGTTTGACCTCTACCCCTACGACGCCCTCAAGACTAAAGACCTCTACGATCGCCTGCTGGGCCAGGCCATGGACGTGTTCCGTCGCCGCAGCCAGCTCGACATCTCCACCGCCCGCAAATTTCTGGAGCAGTACCCCACCGTCGAGATGCAGGAGGCCCAGATCAAAACCACCTTCGAGAAATCGGAAGCCTTTCTCCGCCTCAGCCAGGAGCAAAAGAAACTGGGCTGGGACGACAAGCTAGAGAAGTACCAAAAGCTGGTGGGCATTCAGGGCGGTAGCAAACCCACCGACCCGGCGGTCTCGGCTCTGCTGCCGATGATCCGCAAAACCAGCACCGTCACCACCAACGAAATCCGCCCCCTCAATGACCCTTACCACATTTACTTTGTGCAGGAAATTGGCGCTTTCCCGCTGCGGATGATTGAGGGCATGGAGCGGATGCGATCGCTCTACCGCGCCGTCAGCCAGGCCGACAACAACCCCCTGCATACCCACCAAGACTACCGCCAGTTTGGCGATGTCATGCCCGAAACCAGCAACGAGCGCCAGGCCCGCTACAACCTGATGCTGGCCAACGCCCTGGGCCTGGTGCGCCGTGACGACAACCGGGTGACAGGCTTTGCCGAGGTCAAATTTACCTACCGCAACAAGCTCACCGGCTTCGACCAAACCGAGGTCATGGGCACCACCTGGCAAGAGGCCGAGGACTTTTTGCTCACCGACCAAAACCGTCGATTGGCCGAAACCCTGGACAACGCCATTCGGGCGATCGGCGAACAGGCCGCCACCAAACCCCAAAAGCAGGCCCTCTACACCCAGATAATGACCTACCTGCAACAGCAGGAGCAAACGATTCCGGGCGGCTCGGATAGCGATGACTACAAACGCATCCAGGCGGCAATTTCTAACTTCGTCACCACCCACCGCCTCTTCATCCCCTCAGACAGCCTTCCAGCAACAGCCGCTATCCCCACTCCAGCAGCATCTCCCCGACCCGCCGTTGCCGATGAAGAGAACTTGGCGAAATACGCCAAGCTGGTGGAAAGCTGCTACCGACGCGGCACCCCCTCGACTACCGAACTGGAGCTGCTGGAGAAATTCCGGGTGAAATATGGGGTTTCGGTGGAGCAGGCCAATGCGATCGCCGCCCAGTTTCTCCCCCAAAATACGGTGGAGACTGCTGCTACCGAGTTCGCCCTGATGTTCCGCGCCTTTCTCGATAACGACGGCGACATCGACCTGGAAGAGCAGGCCCAACTGCTCGACCTCCAGGAAGAACTGGGCCTCACCAATGAACAGGTAGCTATTATTGAGGAGAACGTGCGATCGGAGTTGGCTTAAGCTTTGTGCCAAGATCCCAGGGTTCTTAAAGAACCCTGGGATGTGTACTGCGAGAATAGTTATATTTTAAGGCCAGAGGAGCTTAGCCCAGTAGAAGAACTCAATCGACAATAGAGAAAAACATCTTTAACCGATAAGCTAGATTGCCAGAATTGATATGAGTCCTTTTTCATGAATCGCAATCTAATATTAGATTAGCCTACAGACACCTGAGGAATATTAAGATATGCTGAGATTAAGCAATGTTTTTGTGGCTGGCGGATTTCCTGATGTCACCTATATTTCCCGCAACGAATATCAACTTGAATCTACAATCGAAGATTATCTTGATTCTCGATATAAGTTGTTGTCCATATCTGGTGCAACCAAGTCTGGAAAAACTGTTTTAGTCCGCAAAATTATTCCGAAAAAATCCAGTTTTTGGATTTCTGGTGGTCAAATAAGTGATTTGAATAGCTTTTGGGGAATAGTCTTAGAAAAGACGGGAGGCTATACCTCTTTTAGTGAAACGATAAATGAAAATAAAAATACTGTTTCAGGTCGCGAGATGACTGCCAGTATTAAGCCAGGCGGAATGGGGGGAGACATTAAGTCTCAATATAGCGAGAGTGATCAGCACGGAAGCAGTCAAACTGTAGGCCGCGCTGTCCCTTTGGCGTTTTCTGCTGTCAATCAACTACTTGAGCACAAACTTCCATTGATTATAGATGATTTTCATTACATCGATAAATCTGTACAGCAATCGATTGTACGTAGTCTTAAAGATCCTATTTTTGAAGGCCTATCAGTCATTCTAATCACTGTTCCTCATAGAGCATTCGATGCCATAGGAGTAGAGAAGGAAATGACTGGGCGGGTGAAGCAATTGCAAATACCAGCATGGCAAATAACTGAATTAGAAAAAATTGCAGAACTTGGTTTTGAAGCACTTAATGTTCATTGCGATTCTGAAATTATAAAAATAATGGCCGAAGAATCATTTAATAGTCCACACCTCATGCAGGATTTTTGTGCGGCTTTGTGTAAAGCAAATGGTGTGCGTGAATATCAATCATCATCTATCAAGTTACAGAAACCAGGTGATTGGCAGATATTTTTTAGGAATATGGCAAATGACACGTCAAAACTGGCTTTTGAACGTCTGGCAGAAGGGCCTCGCTCACGTGCTGACCGCATAAGAAGGACGTTGGTTAATGGCGAGACGTGTGATATATATGGCGCTGTCTTATTTGCAATTGCTTCGACCGGTCCTAAGTCTAGATTATCTTATGAAGATATCCGGGCAGGCTTACGGACAGTCTTAAGCAATGAAATACCACAGGCTCAGGAAGTGACACGAATATTAGATCAGATGTCAAAGATTGCTAGAGAAAAAATTGAAGGTGAGCCTGTTGTTGATTGGGACAACTCTTCCCTCTACATTTCTGATCCCTTTTTTGCCTACTACCTTAGATGGGGAGTCATATTACCTGAGGGAGAATAAGAAAGCTTATTTTGATGTAGCTACTGCGTAGGTTGGGTGGCGTAATAGCAGAACCCAACACAACCATCTCCAGCGTTGGGTTCCACTGCGTTTCACCCAACCTACTCTTTATGTTTTGTAAGTCAACCAGACGTGGAGGGTAAATAAAATTTCAAATCTCCATACCACTAGGGTTTACCGTCAGAACCTCCGACCACTAATGGCAACGCCTAATTGCCAAGCATTTAGATTTTGATTGCTTAAGTCATACTCTGTAATAACACTCCGGACAGTTTTTGATAGACAACGGTGAAATGAGGGTTTCAGCCCTCTTTTACAGTGGTCTAGCCAACGAGGAATCAAGGGTTTCAGCGCTTGTCCGAAAAAGTATCCGGACTATTGCTGTAAACGGAGTTCACACAATGCAAATCACCCTCGATCTGCCTGAAGAACTAATTCAACATTTCGATCCAGACGATCTTTCCCGCGAAATCCTAGCAGAGCTAGTCATACAAGCCCACGAAACAGAAAAAATTACCAATGTTGATGTTGATGTTGGCCGCATTCTGGGTTTGCCCTCGGGATGGGCGGTAGATGCGTTCTTGAAGCAGCATAATGCCGATCTGAATTACGATGAGATGGATTTAGCGCGCGATCACAAAACTCTCCATCAACTCCGCGAAAAGCAAGCCAATAGGGCTTCATGATCGTCGTTGCCGATACTTCACCGATCAACTACCTGTTGCTGATTGAATTGATCTACTGCCCCGATTGTTTCAGCAAATCATTATTCCCGACATAGTGCGAGATGAAATGCTCGATCCCTATGCACCACTTGCCCTTCAGCAATGGATTGCCAACTCTCCTTCTTGGCTTGCAGTTCAAACTGTTTCTGCAGTTGATAAAACCCTCAGTGCCCTTGATCCAGGAGAACAAGCAGCCATCACCTTAGCTCAAACCTTGCCAATGGAGGATAATCAGTAGGGCAGGTAGTAGGAAATGATCATTTCAAGTGGTGGGCAGTGCCCACCTACAGTCGCTAACAGCTTTGCTAACATAAGAGATCACATCCAACCCTCCCCAGCATCCCATGGCTACCACCGCTGATGACGTTTGGCGCTTGCTAGGCGAACTGGCCGAAGCCCAAAAAGAAACCGATCAACTGCTGCAAAGGCAATCTCAAGAAACTGATCGCCAGTTTCAAGAAACCCGGCAAGTTCTAAAGCAGCAAAACCAGCACCTTAACGAGCAGTTGGGCAAACTGGGGAATCGGCTTGGTGAATTTGTGGAATGGCAGGTGCGCCCCGCCGTAGTGCGCCTGTTCCAAGAGCGGGGTATTGCTGTTCATGAGTTTTACCCTGGGGCCTCGGCGCGACGAGAGGATGAAGCCATCGAAATTGACCTCTTGGTGGTCAACACCACCGAGGCAGTGCTAGTCGAGGTGAAAAGCAAACTTACCCAGGCCGATATAGATGAGCATTTAGAGCGGCTGAGCAAGTTCAAACGCCTGATGCCCCGCTACAGCGATGTACGGGCCATGGGTGCCGTAGCGGGCATGGTTGTACCAGAGGAGGTAGCTCGCTATGCCTATCGTCGGGGGCTTTTTGTATTAGCCCAATCCGGCGACAGTGTGGTGATTCTCAACGATTCCAAGTTTACGCCCCACAATTGGTAAGCCTCAGCCGCCCATCCCCCCCAGACCGTGGGTCACACCAGTTTCCTGGCCATAGCCCAGGTGAGTTTTAGAGACCCACGCTACCCATCTAACCCCTACCCCCCAACCATCCAACCATCCACCATGACCGACAGCTTCAACCACGTCACCTGCCCCAAATGCGGCTACGAAGAAAACTCCACCACTGCCCAGAAGTGTGAGATCTGTGGCCAACCCTTGAAAAAAGGCAAGTCTTTGGCTCCCGTGATCGCGGGAGTCGGAGCAGCTGTCTTTTTAGGGGCGCTGGGGTTCACCGGCTACAACGCTTTCTTCCGTAGGCCTGCGCCGCAGGCGACGAATCCTCCGGCGGTTCCGGCTACCCCCACGGATGCCAACAATCCAGGGGCGAACCCTTCCCCCACGGCACCGACAACCACCCCAGGCCAGCCCACCGATGTAGCTAATACCCTGAGCTGGGGCGATCGCGTCCTCTTTACCGACACCTCCAATGCCGACATGCAGGCGGGGGCTGCGGCCTACGCCACGGGCGACTACGCCACCGCCGCCGCTAAGTTTGAAGCGGCCCGCAAGGCCATACGCAACGACCCCGAATCGCTCATCTACCTAAATAATGCTCGTCTGGGGGCGACTCCGGCCCTGGGCATTGCCGCCGTGGTGCCCATTGGCGACACCCCCAACACCGCCCGCGAACTGCTGCGGGGTGTCGCCCAGGCCCAGGATGAAGCGATCAAGGCTGGGGTGCCCGTCAAGGTGCTGATTGCGGACGATCGCAACGATGCGGGCCAGGCCGCTGCGATCGCCAACGTCCTCGTCCAAGACCCCAACGTTGTTGGCGTCATCGGCCACGGCACCAGCACCACCACCCTAGCCGCCGCCCCCATCTACCAACAGGGCCAGCTACCGATGATTTCCCCCACCAGCACCACCACAGAGCTGGCGGCTCTGGCCAGAGACGGAGGCAACTTTGTATTCCGGGTCATCCCCAGCGACCAGTTCACCGGCACCACCCTGGCCCGCCACATGCTGTCGCTGGGCAAAAATCGCCCGATCATTTTCTACAACTCCCAAAGCTCCTACAGCAAGTCGCTGCAAGAGGCATTCTCGACCACCCTAGGGCTGGAAGGTGGGCAAGTCGCCAAGCTGGTAGATCTCTCCCAGGGCAACCCGGCGGCAGAACTCCAGGGCAGCGGGGCCGATGCCATTGTGCTGCTGCCCGACTCGGCCACCTTTGACGCGGCGATCGCCGTCGCCCAGCTCAATCAGGGCCAGCTGCCGATGCTGGCCGGGGATGCCTTCTACCGCATTGAGGCGCTTCAAAAGGGTGGGGCCAGCCTCACGGGCACCGTTGTGACAGTCCCCTGGCACCCGCTAAAATCTATGCCGCCCTTTGCCCAAACCTCGTCTAGCCTGTGGGGTGGCGATGTCAACTGGCGCACCGCTCTCAGCTACGATGCTTTTCAGGCGTTTCGCTCGGCGCGATCGGCGGGCAACGTGACGGCGGCCAGTGGACAGCAGGGACGGGCCGCCATCGGTCAAGCCCTAGCGGGTCAGGGATTCTCTGCTACCGGCTCGACTGGGGCGATTAGTTTTTTGCCGTCGGGCGATCGCAACACCACGGTGCTGTTAGTCCAGGTTGAACCCGGTAGTCGCTCTGGCACCGGTTTTGACTTTGTGCCGCTGCCCTAAGTGCGGGATAGGCCAAGGGTATTCTCATGCCCATTGGAAGGATCGGTGGGTACCCCTCTACCCCTAGGGCAGACACATTGGTCTGCACCTAGGGCAGACACATTGGTCTACACCTAGGGCAGACACATTGGTCTGCCCCTACCCATCCACGCATCCACCCCCCTAACCATCCGCAGGGCTGCTGCGCCGCGCCCGCATTCGCTCTTTCATGCCCTCCACAAAGTCGCCCGCGATTAAGCCCTGCTCGATTTCGAGCTGGGCCTCTTCTGCTTCGCGATCGAGGGCCTTTTGCAGGTTCGCCACATAAAACTCCATCTTGTGGTCATCGACCGCGTCGGGGGTGCCGGAGCTAAGAATGGCGCGAATCATGCCAAACAGCCGGTCGGGGAATCGCTGAAACAAAAGCGACTGGCGGCGCAGGCTGCCAGAGTCGTTGAAATAACGAAACTGGCCCATGTGGCCGTACACCCGCGTCGGCACCCAGGGAATAATCTGGGGCGGAATCATCGGCACAATGTCGTTGTTGTTGACGTAGCGAAAAATGCGATCGCCCATGCGGCCATTCATATAGTTCACCAACTGCCAGTCGGCCACCCGAGGCTGGCCAAAGGTATACAGCCCGCTGACTGAGTAGCCCCTGGCCTCCAGGGCCACGGTCGCCACCGCCGCCAGGGCACCGCCCAGGCTGTGGCCCGTCACCCACAGTTGAATGTCCGTCGTCCCGGCCCCGACGGCGGACTGGGTGGGCGCGTTCCACTCGTCAACCCAGTACATCACCTGCTTCTCGACGCTCTGCCAAGCCTCCAAAAAGCCCCGATGCAGCCGCCCCACCGGACGCACCGACTCCTGGTCGGCCCCCACTGTAAACGCCCTCAGCCGAATTTTGAGGTTGGTTTTCCAGTCGTCAAATTGCTGGGTGCCCCGAAAGGACAGCACAATATTGTTGTCTTTTCGAAACAGAAACGCCTGGGTGTTGGTCTTGCGAATATCCAGGTAGACAAAGTTGTCTCGCAGGTCGGCCCGGCTGTTTTGTTTGCCCTCCTGCTGCCAGGCTTTGAGAGCTTCTACCACGTACTTTTGCACCGGCATTGTCACCGGCTGCTGAGCCAACGGGCTGTCTTGACTCAGCCATAGGCGGGCGATGTCGTCAATGTAGACCCGGTCTTCGTAGACTAGGTGGGCTGCCTTAGCCAGCCACAGGGCGCGGTAGGTGTCGTACTTATCAGATAATTTCTGAGTATCTGGCTCTCGGCCAGCCGATGCTTGAATACCAAATTTAGGCTGATTGGGTTTGGGCTCGCTAAAGTCATTTGGTTTGTAGGGCGGCGGCAAAACCTTAAATCCGTAGCGCTCAAACAGGGTTTGCACTCGGCCATAGCCTGCCCAATAGATATAGTGAGACAGCTGATCGTAAAAGCTGGATCCGCCTATGCGGCGGTAGCGGCGATCGCCAATCAGCCTAACCCAGTAAATGATGAACGGCTTAATCTCCTCAGCCGTCACCAGCCCCGACTCGATCATGATCTCGAAGTACTCCAGCCCGCCCAAAAAAGAATCGAACCAGTCGCGCAGCACTAGCTCAATGACAAATTCTTCGTTTTCGTAATATTGCACCAGCGCCAATGCCACAGGTTTGATCGGCTGATTTTGGGCAATGCGCTGAATTTCGCGCAGCCCCTTGCGCATGCGCACCATTTCGTCGTGGGGGCGCAGCGCCCGACACAGCCGATAGTCATTGGCCTCAAAGCTAAGCCGCCGACCATCTGCCGGGTGGTTAACGTAAAACGTCCGATACTCCTCATAGTCGAGAATATCCAGCACATGCTTAACCGCCTCACGCTCGCGAAAGGCCTTCACCTCCTGACGCACCAGTTCTACCCGCCGCCAGCGCCGCTGCTGCTGGTAGATATGCAGCCACGCAAGGGCAATAAACCCAGCGCCCGCCAGGCTCAGGCTCGCCAGCAGCAGGGCTAGTGAAGTCCCCCTTATCCTTCTGAGGGGAGCCGTCAGGCGTCTGGGCAAACTCAGGCTGATCAAGGCATCTTCAGCCTGAATTTCCTGAATATCCAGACCTAGACGACTGCCCTCTCCAGAAGCAGGTACCTGAGCCACAGCCCCCGTAGCCAAACAGAGCAAAACCTCAAAAGCAAAAAAAAAGCCGCCCCATAGCCATAGTCTTCAGCTAGAAATTCCTGTTGCACCAGGTCAAGCTCAGGATTTGGGGTTTCCCCGCAGGCAAACCTCCACTTCTGAAATTAATCTGGCTTATTTGCCCCGATGCTATCGGAAAAACCTGCTGACGACCCACAGGCCCTAGCCATCAACCGCCTACCCCCTGGCTAGGGCCAACAGATCGAGCAGAGCCGGATCGCTCAGGTAGAGATAGACCAACCCTAACAGCAGCAGCAGCGTCACACCCAGCAGCCCCAGGGGCCAGCGGGGCTGAGGAGACTGGCTCATAACTTAGACTTCCTGTGCCTAACGACAACCTCCATTCTGTCTGCTCCACCATTTTGCCTAGTCATTTTGCCTACTCTACGGCGAGCCTAGGTGGGCACCTGACTAAATTTCTCTGCCAAAGCCATCGGCGGAGGTTGTTACAATTTCTAAGGGCACTTTTTGAGAAATTCTTAAGCGCCCCATGCCCTCATGCTGAACCCTAGGGAGCAAATAAAGACTATGGCAGTTAACTGCGCGGTAGATTGCAAAGACGGCTGTGTACTGGGCAACGACTGCCCCAACCTGAAGTACACCGCAGAAGCCTCAAAATTTATTGCCGACACGTCTCTAGACGACCTGCTAGCCATGGCCGACGGTGCCGTCCGCCGCAAAATGCTAGAACGAACGTCGCAGCCCCCTAAATGGGTGCTGCCAGAAGACTAGGCCACCTGTGGGGCGACCCGGCATGAGCTTCGACTCGAAGCCCGCAATCGCCTTATGCTATTGTGTTACAAGCAAGTTGTTAGTTGCATTGCCGGCTTGGCTCTCGTCTGAGTTTGTGTACATCTCCTTGATAACTTTCTGCCCCTCTCTTTTACCTGTTTTAGTTGGAGATGTGACCATGTCAATTTACGTTGGCAACCTGGCCTTCGGTGCCACCCAAGAGCAAATCACCGAGGTGTTTGCTGAGTACGGCGCTGTCAGCCGAGTCAGCCTGCCCACCGACCGTGAAACCGGTCGTCCTCGGGGTTTTGCTTTCGTAGAGATGGAAAGCGAAGCCGCCGAAGATGCTGCCATCGGGGCCCTAGACGGGGCTGAGTGGATGGGCCGCGACCTCAAAGTCAACAAAGCTCGCCCCAGAGAGTCTCGCGGCGGTAGCGGCGGTGGGGG
>QBMN01000013.1:21025-41683 GCA_003241845.1 Shackletoniella antarctica
GGTGGCGGGGGGGGGGGCGGGGGCGGCTGAAACAACCGCCGCTAGGCTCAGGTCGGTAGTCGGCATAGATTTTTGCAGGCCTGCAAAAATCTATGCCGAGTTTCATCAGGGTTGGTGGTGCTTGTTTGTCTGATATGTTGGGCACAGGGCCACGCGGCGCTCAGAGCAGCCAGATCTGTGCAAGCGGGTTTGACGGTTGCCTAGACGGGGTTCACAACCTTGGTCTTTTGTTGAGTTGACTCTGTTGCGTCATAGTGAGAACAGGTCAACAGAAATTTTCAGGAGTAATAATGGCCCAAGTTGTTTTGGGAGAAGACGAAAATATTGAATCAGCCCTGCGACGCTTCAAGCGTAAGGTTTCTCGTGCAGGTATATTTTCGGACATGCGGAAAAATCGCCACTTTGAGACCCCCATCGAAAAGAAGAAGCGCAAGACCCTGGCCCGCCATAAGCAGCGGCGCTGGAGTTCAAAGCGTTAGGGGCCAAAGCGCCAATCAGACAGGTGTTCATATTGGAGGCAAGCGATGACCCCAGAGGTAACTCAGCAAGTTTCCAAACTGCGCAGCGAGTTTTACGCCCAGTTTGCCGACACCCAAGATACCGTGGTCACTATCAATAAGGAGAAATCCTACGCCAGCACGCCGCCCAAGGTTTCTTGGGTGGATGCTCAGCAGAGGTTGAACTATCTTTGCATCTATGCCTACTCTGCGCCAGATGTGCTGGTGCCCAATCGTCTGCTGGTGCTGCGGATTGGGGTAAATATTGGGGCAGAGCTATTGGCGGGCGTTAGTCGAGGTCGGGGTATTCGTCGCCATAACCAGGCCTGTCAATTTTATTTGACGCTGCTGCCTGACGAAGCGCTTGGGCTAATGCCCTGGATCATTGATGCCTTAGAGCGAGACACCAAGCCAGGGTTAGCAACCATGCCCTTGCCATTGCACAAGCTGGTGCAGGAGCTAGACGGTAGCCTAGTGCCATCCTTCTGGACTCCTACGGCTCAGCAGGCCGCTAGGACATCTCTTTCAGCCACGACGCTTACCCCCAACTACGCCTGACCGGTCAGGTGCAGGAGGCTGGCTCCTAGCCGATCTAGCTGATCTAGATGGTGGGTAGCCATTAGGGTGATGCGGAGGCGGCTAGTGGGTACCGTAGGGGGTCTCACTGCTGCAACCCAGAGGCCAGCCCGCAGTAGATGTCGGCTGGCCTCAACTATTGCGGCGGCTGAGGCACCTTGTAGGCAAATGATGGGGGAGGCTGAGGGCAGTCTTTGGAGCCTGAGGGTTGCCGTGGTTGTCTTCGCCAAAATCTGATCAATCTGGTGAATTGCGTAGTTTACGTTGCGCCAGAGCGCTTTGCGGCGCTCTGGCTCTTGTTGCACAATTTGCACCGCTGCCAGGGCCGCTGCCGTATCGGCGGGGGATAGGGCTGTGGTGTAAATCCACCCAGGTGCGCGGTTTCGCAAAAAATCGATTAGCACCGTTGACCCGGTTATGTAGCCTCCTAGGCTGCCCAGGGCCTTGCTGAGAGTACCTACGGTCACCAGGGGCTGCCCCGCACAGCCTGCGTGCTCTACAACGCCAGAGCCGCGATCGCCAAACACCCCGGTGCCGTGGGCTTCATCCACCAGCACCATGGCGTTGTAGGTGTCGGCTAGATCGAGAATGGCGGGCAGGGGGCAGAGATCGCCATCCATGCTAAACACGCTGTCGGTGGTAATCAGGCAGCGGCGATGGCTGGCGCGATGGGTTTTGAGCAACTCTTCTAGGTGGGCTACATCGCAATGGCGGTAGTCTAGGGTCGTGGCACCGCTAACTTTGCCTCCTGCCCTCAGGCTGGAGTGGTTGTATTCATCGCCCAGGATCAAATCTGGGGTGCCGACTAGGGCCGCGATCGCCCCCAGATTTGCCAGATATCCCGAGCTAAAGACGATCGCATCATCGGTGCCCTTGAGCGCTGCGATCGCCCGCTCCAGCTCCCCGTGCAGCTCCCGATGCCCACTCAGCAGCCGCGAGCCGGTGCTGCCAGTGCCGTAGGTGGTGATGGCGGCGATCGCCGCCTCTGCTAGCCTGGGGTCACTAGCCAGCCCCAGATAGTCATTGCTGGCAAAATTTACCAGGGTTTGCCCTTGGCGCTGAATAGTCGGCCCCGCCATGCCGTCGATGACCTGCACCGAGCGATAGCGGTGGGCATGGTGCAGCGCCGCTAGAGATTTGTCTAGCCAAGCGTAGGGTTCTGAGGACATAAAAACGGCAGGAAAAGCTGTGTCGGTTAGCGTACCAGGACTCGTGAACCCTGCTGTATCCACAGGTCATTTTTGGCTTGTAGTTCACCGCCGGCCTCGCCAGTATTGACCACGCTGCGGGGTTCAACTAAGAGCATATGGCATTCTTCATCGGCGTAGGGCTTATGCTCAACGCCCTTGGGCACCACATACATCTCGCCCGCTGACAGCTGTACATCTCGATCTCGAAAGGCGATGTGCATAGTACCCTTCAGCACCACAAACACTTCGTCTGTCTCTTGGTGATCGTGCCAGACAAAGTCTCCCTTCACCTTTACCAGCTTGAACTGGTAATCGTTCATTTCCGCCACCACGCGAGGAGACCACAATTCAGTAAACATTGCCAGCTTCTCTGAGAAATTGATCGCGGCTGATGACATGGTCGTTCTCCCCAAAATTGCTGTTCGAGTATCGGCACACTTGACGAAAATAGATAATACTAAATCCGGCTTGTTTACCTCCGCTTCTTTTGGGCGAATGCAATTCGCCCCTACAGTTTGGCCTTTTGGGAATCGGGGTTATGTGATTCGGAGTTGCTATAAAATCAATGCCTAGTCAGCGCGGTCATGCGCTGCTGCCGACGGCGCTGCCAAATTTTAGGCATTACCCGCATCCGCCGCCTAAAGTTGCTCCACTCTTCGGCGCTTAGCTCAATCTGCTGCCAGCTGGGGCGCACCAGCAACCGCTCAGACCAGCGGCTCAGCTGGGGGTAACGGGTCAGCGGAACACCCAGATCGGGCATTTTATGCACTATGGTTCCGGCCACAATCTCCGCCAGGGTGAGCTGCTCGCCCGCAAAATAGTCAGCATCGGCCAGCAAGGTCTCAAAGAAAGCGAGGCTGGTTCTCGCCCGTAGCTGAGCATACTCTACCTCAGCCGATACCTGGTCTGAGGCTGGGTCGTGCATCAACAACTTGAAGACCGCAGGCAGCAGTTCATTAAACGCCACCATCTGCACCATGCGCACCTTGGCCAGGGCTACAGCTTCCGTCGGCAGTAGCGAAATAGCCGGATACCGAGCCTCTAGATAATCTAAGATCGCCAGCGACTCAATCACGCGAAAATCGCCGTCTACCAACACTGGTATGTGCCCAAAGGGGTTCACCGCCAAAAACTCAGGCTCCAGCTGCTTACCGCTGAGATCAACCGGAATCAGCTCAAAGGGTAGCTGCTTTTCTAGCAGGGCCAACCACACCAGGCGGGCATACACAGAAGGACGGGCATAATAAAGGGTCAGCATGGCAGATATTTTTGGCATGGGACAAAACAGACTGATCGGTCTTTTTGTGAGCAAAAAAAATAGCTCGGCATCACTAGCTGCTGTTGAACATAGGTGCTCAGGTGGTTTAGGGCTCGTTCCAAGTGGGAAGGATCATCGTAGAGCTTGCTCAGCATAATGCCTCCCTCTATGGTGGCAATCAAAATTGTGGCGACAGTCTGTCCATCGGCGGTGGGTTGTAGTTCCCCACGGGCGATGCCTTTAGTGACGATGCGCTCGATCAGCGATCGCCATCCATCCATCGCCAACTGTGCTCGCTCGCGCAGAGCGGGATAGGCATCATCGCTTTCGACCGCCGTATTGAGAATCGGGCACCCCCCCTGAACCGGTGGGTCAGCCAAGAAGTTCTCATACACACCGAGAATGGCTACCAACCTATCTACAGCATGGCGCTTTCCCCGCAAAGCCCCTCTAAAGCTCTGTTGAATGCGCTCGACGGCAAAGGCAAAAGCCTCCAGGGCCAGTTCATCTTTGCTGCGAAAGTGGTTATAAATCCCTCCCTTTTGCAGCCCTGTTACCCGCATTAGGTCAGATATTGACGAGCCTGCGTAGCCCTGCTGGTTAAACAGAGTCGCCGCCTGCTCAATGATGTGGGCCTTGGTTGCTTGAGCTTTAGACATCAAAAAAGACCGATCAGTCTCAACCAATGTGCCAGCAAATGCGTAACTGTGTTAACCCTGTCGCTAAATGCCGGCGCGAAACGCCTTTGCCGCCGCCAGTCGAGAGGTTTGAGCCATCAGCATACATTGGGTCAACAGATTGAGATCTAGATCGGCTAGCCCAGGCAACTCGCTGCGATCAATCGATTGGTAGCCCTGGTCTCGCAGGCAATAGAGACTGAAAACGCCATCTTCCCAAAACCACACTTCAGGCACGCCTAGCGTTTTGTAGCGAGCCAGTTTGTCGATGCCGGCACTGGTAAAAATGACCTCAATTGACAGGTCAGGAATCGATTTAGAGCTGCCAAAACAGTAGGACTGATCAGCCTGCACAAATGCTTCTCCAGCCTTTTCTTGATCCATGGAGCCGGTGGGTTCAAACTCGATCTCGCGCTCAATAAAAAAGATGCCCAGCAACAAAGCGATGACGGCGCTAAATAGCTCGTGCTCTCGTCCGGGCATGAGAATCTCAACCGTATTTTTGTAGTAAAACAGTTTTACCCCAGGGGCCTTGTCAAAACCCTGGCGAATTAGCTGGAACTGCTCCCAAGTGCGTTCAGCTTGGAGAATGCGTTGGTCTCGAACGGGTTGCTTGAGTACCTGAACCATCCCCATTTCCCCTAATCGCCCAAACCCATCTGTATTGTTACGGGCTCTACCGTCGCCCGTCTCCATTATGGACGTAGAAGACAGGGGTTGACCCCAGCAAAATAGACTACGCCACCTATGCAACACCAATAACCGCTTTCCCTGTTACCTGCCGCTGTTCGAGGTGGCGAATGGCCGTAGGGACTTCGCTCAGATCGTAGCGCTGGCCAATGAAGGGGGCAAACTTGCCCGTCGCTAAGAGATCCCGCAATGTCGTTAGATCTGCTTGATTAGGTTTGGTCGCCAGACATGTCACCCTGCGGCCACTCACCCTTGAAATCAAAGGCCCCAGCAGCATGCCTTGAAGAAATTGAGCGGTGGCACCACCCACCAACACGTAGGTGCCATTGGGCGTCAACGCTGGCAGATAGTCCAAGATTGAACGGTAGGCCGCCGCATCGAGAATCAGGTCGTAGCGCTGCCCCGTCTGGGTGAAGTCAGTTTGGGTGTAGTCAATGAGGTGGTCGGGGTGAAGCGATCGCACCATTTCCACCTTCTTCGTACTACACACCGCCGTCACCTCGGCACCAAACCCCTTGGCCAACTGCACCGCCAACGACCCCACCCCGCCAGAGGCCCCGTTGATCAACACCTTCTGCCCTGGCAGAATCTGGCCACAGTCGCGCAATCCCTGGAGCGCCGCCAGAGCTGACCCCGGCACCGCTGCCGCCACCTCAAAGGCAATATTTTCAGGCTTCAGCACCAGGGCCGCTTCTGCAGCGCAGACATACTCCGCGAAGGCTCCAAAGCCGCACTCCGACAGATCGCCAAAGACCTCATCTCCCGGCTGAAACTGGGTCACCCCTGGGCCTACGGCCTCGACTCGCCCCGCCACGTCAGAGCCGAGGGTTTTAATCTTGGGCTGGCGCACTCCGCCAAACATCGGGCGAATGAACAACGGCTTACCCCGCATCAGATGCCAGTCGCCAGCGCTGACTGAGGCAGCGTAGATGCGCACCAGCACTTCGTTGTCGCTGGGAACGGGCTTGGGAACCATTTGCAGGCTCAGCACCTCTGGCCCGCCGTACTCGGTCTGGGCGATCGCCCGCATTTGGCCGCTCCAACAAGGCTCATCACCTTGGACAACGGGCGCACTTGAGATGGTCATAGCACTTACTCCAGACAGAAAGATTCAGCAAAAAACGCTGGCATCGACTTACATCGTAAGTTTAGCTTACACTGTAAGTTGGCGAGGTTAAGAACATTGTCCCAGGCACCGGGTTTTCTCCCAGTGGTTGCTGGATGTTGCTCAACAGGGCGTAGAAACCCGGTGTCTAGCCAGACCAGATTCCCCAGGCCATCGCAAGCTTTATGACTGAGACAAGCAGCCCTACCCCCCCAACTCCCCTTAGCCGAGAGCGGATCTTGGCTGTGGCTATGGCTCTAGTCGACCAGGGAGGGCTGGAAGCTCTTTCAATGCGCAAACTGGCCCAGGCGTTGGGGGTGAAAGCCATGTCGCTCTATAATCACGTCACCAATAAAGACGACATCATCGACGCCCTGGTAGATACTGTCGTCAGCGAGATTGAGCTACCCAGTCTGCACAGAGACTGGAAAACGGCCATGCAGCGGCGGGCGACCTCAGCCCACACGGTACTGTTGCGGCATCCCTGGGCGGCGATCGCCCTGATGTCGCGGGTCAATGTCGGCTCAGCCATGCTGTGCTATGTGGATGCCACCCTGGGATGTCTGGTCGAGGCAGGCTTTTCCTATGAAATAGCCGATCACGCATGGAATGCGATCGACAGCCACATCTATGGCTTCACCCTGCAAGAATTAAACTTTCCCCTTGAAGCAGCGGAGTACTCAGCCGTAGCCGAGAGCTTCGTTGCACACATCCCCGCAGACCAGTACCCCTACATGAATCAGCTCACCCACAAAGTCATCAACTGTAGCTATAGCGGTTTACACGACTTCAAGTTTGGGCTCGACTTAATTCTCCACGGCCTCGATCAATTTCGTGATCAGGGTTAGTAGGTATTCCCCAGCAGCATAGTCAAATCTAACCCCACAAATTGACTCAGGTAGAAAATCAGTCCGTAAGACGGTGGCAGACCAATTTACTCAGATTACTGCCCCGATAGAGCTTTCTGGGGTTCTTCTGACGTTAGTTTCAGCACAATCACGCCCAGGGGTGGCAGAGTAACATCTAGCGAAAAGGGGCGGTTGTGGAAAGACCAGTCCTCAGACCATTTGCCGCCCAGGTTGCCCATGTTGCTGCCGCCAAAGTCGCGGGCATCGCTGTTAAACAGTTCCCTGTAGTAGCCCTGGTCGGGCACACCCACCCGATAGTGGCTATGGGGCTGGGGCGTAAAGTTGCACACGACCACCACAAAATCATTGGTGTCTTTGTCGCGGCGAATAAACGACACCACGCTGTGGCGGTTGTCGCTGCAATCGATCCACTCAAAACCCGCCTGGTCAAAATCTTGGGTAAACAGAGCCGGTTCGCTGCGATAAAACTCGTTGAGCTTGCCCATGAAGTGTTTCAGGCTCGCATGGGGCTGGTATTGCAGCAGGTGCCACTCCAGATCGCCCCAGACGTTCCACTCGCTCCACTGGCCAAACTCCATGCTCATGAACAGGGTTTTCTTACCGGGATGCATGAACATATAGGTGTAAAGACAGCGCAGGTTAGCGAACTTCTGCCACTCGTCGCCGGGCATTTTGCCCATCATATTGCTCTTGCCGTGCACCACCTCATCGTGGGAGAGAGCCAGCATAAAGTTTTCGGTAAAGGCGTACCAAATGCTGAAGGTGACATTATTTTGGTGGAACTGCCGGAACCACGGATCCATATTGAAGTAGTCGAGCATGTCGTGCATCCAGCCCATGTTCCACTTCAGGTTGAAGCCCAGGCCGCCGACGTAGGTGGGCCAAGAGACCATCGGCCAGGCGGTAGATTCTTCAGCAATAGAAAGCACCCCAGGGAAATAGGTAAACAGCACGTGGTTTACCTGCCGCAAAAAGTCTGCCGCCTCAATGTGCTCACAGCCGCCGTAGTCGTTAGCTACCCACTCGCCGTCTTTGCGGAAGTAGTTGAGATAGAGCATCGAGGCCACGGCATCAACGCGGATTCCGTCGATGTGATACTTCTCAAACCAGAAGATGGCGTTGGCCACTAAGAAGTTACGCACCTCGTTGCGGCCATAGTTAAACACCAGAGTGCCCCACTCCTTGTGCTCGCCCTTGCGCGGGTCGGCGTGCTCATACAGATGGGTGCCATCAAAGAAGGCTAGACCGTGGCCATCCTTAGGAAAGTGGCCCGGCACCCAGTCAACAATTACCCCAATGTCATTGGCATGGCACTGGTCAACAAAGTACATAAAGTCTTCGGGGGTGCCGTAGCGGGAGGTGACGGCGTAGTAGCCGGTGACCTGGTAGCCCCAGGAGCCGTCGAAGGGGTGTTCGGCGACGGGTAGCAGCTCGATGTGGGTAAAGCCCAGCTCTTTGATGTAGGGAATCAGCCGCTCTGCTAGCTCCCGGTAGGTCAAGAATCGAGCGCCGGGCTTGAGCTCGGCCACCGTCACCACTGGCTCTTTGGTACCATCAGGGCGCAGAGCTGGAGTGGCCGATGACTCGTGCATCCAGGAGCCAAGATGCAGCTCATAGATGGAGACGGGCTTGGTCAGCGGCTCGGTCTGCCGCCGCTGCTCCATCCAGTCGGCATCTTGCCAGGGGTAGCTGTCGAGATCGGTGACAATCGAAGCCGTTTTGGGCCGTATTTCCTGCTGGAAGCCGTAGGGATCAGACTTCTCGTAGATGTGACCGTCGTAGTTTTTGATCTCGTACTTGTAGTGGGTACCCACCTCCAGACCAGGGATGAACATATCCCAAATGCCGTTGGAGAGGCGGCGCATCTGGTGTTTGCGGCCATCCCAAAGATTGAAGTCGCCCAGTACCGAGGCGTTACGGGCGTTGGGTGCCCATACCGCAAAGTAGACACCGGTCACCCCTTCGACTTCGGTGTAGTGGGCACCTAGCTTTTCGTAGATGCGGTGGTGGTTGCCTTCGCCAAACAGGTGAATATCAAAGTCGCTAATGGCGCGGGTTTTGAAGGCATAGGGGTCGTAGATGACGTGGACGCGATCGCCGATGACGTACTTGAGCTGGTAGTTGGCCAGGTCTTGACCTTCTAGCACGCACTCAAAGAAATGGGGATTGTGGTTCGACTCCATCTCCACTTCTTTGTGCTCTTCGGGCAGCACCACCCAGGCTCTGTCGGCCTCGGGTAAGTAGGCCCTTACAGCCCACAGAGTTTTGCCGTCTTGCTGCACCATGTGCGGCCCCAAAACTTCAAAGGGGTCATGGTGTTGGTTCCAGACAATCCGGTCAATCTGCTCAGCGTCAACGGTTGCAGGCATATTATGAAACGTCCACAAAGAATATTAAAGAGCTGTGTAAGATTGATGTCTGCGACATAACCCAAATCCAGGTTCAGGAGTGGAGTTTTAACTGGGAGAAAACTACAGATCCCGAGCTGAGCTGGGTATAGAGTAACAAAACTTAGCGATTTCCACAGGGAAATTTTTGCCGATTCTGGTGGTCTCGCGTCCCTATCGCAGGAAGGGAAGAATGGGCCTAAAGGTACGCCGGAGCTGCAAGAGCTGCACGAGCTGTGCCAGGTCAGAACTGACCACTGCCTCAATATTGGGATCGCGCAGGCGATCTTGGAGAGCGGCATAGTCAGCGGCGGAGAGAGGTTCTCCATTGAGGGGCGATCGCGCCTGGGTGATCACCTCAGTACGCAAAATCTCCTCAGGAATGTCATCCAGCGGCGGTAGGGCCAGAGCCTTACCAGCCACCGTGGCCCATAGGCCCAACCCAATTAGGAGCAGATACAGGCGGAGCATATACATCAGTAGCGCAGCTTCAGTATTACCATAGCTTGCTGTGGGCACTGCCCGGCGTTATCCAACGCTGTGCTAGGCTGCATGGCAAGATTTACGTGATTTGATTGTGTCCCTAGGGAGGTTGCATGGGTTTTTTACGGCTATTTTCTGCGGGGCAGCTGCTTTCTATAACGATAGCAGTGCCCGCCGCCTTGACAGGGCTGCTGACTGGGCCTGCCGCCCTGTCAGCCCGAGCCGATACGCTGCTGCAAGAAGCGGGCACCATCTACCCAGCACAGTCTCTTTACACCTTTGAGGGCACCACTGGGCAGACGCTGACCATCACCCTAGACAGCACCGCCTTTGACCCGGTGCTGCGGCTCCTTGGCCCTGACGAAACCGAAATTGCCTTTAACGATGACTTTGGCGGCAGCCTCAACTCCAAAATCGTCGTTGCCCTGCCCGAAGACGGCACCTACACTGTGGTAGCCCGCTCTTTTTCAGATCAGGGGGGTGACTACGATTTAGTAGTGCGCACGTCTACCGAGTTTGAGATCACCTACGCCGAAGCCGAGGCCCTCACCCTAGCCGAAGACTACCCCGCAGCCATTGCGGCCTACGCCCAGGCGATTGAACTCGACCCAGACCAGTCATCGGCCTACCTGGGGCGTGCCCAGGCTATTCTTGGGCAGGTATACCTTGAGCAGGGAGAAACCATAGAAGGACCAGAGGATATTCCCCTAGAGGCTCGGGAGTTGGTAATTGCCGATTTTGAGCAAGCGGCTACCCTGTTCGAGGCCAATGGGTCTGAAGACTGGGCACTGTCCCTGCGGGAGCAGGCTGAAGCGCTGCGTAACGTTGATAGCGCCAACTAATCCCGCAACTTTTCCGGACGGAGGCTCGTCAAGCAGAAAAGGTGAATGGTAGATGCACCCTGATAAGTCCCACTGGCGAGAGCCAGGGGATTTTTTTTGCCTAAGGGACAAAGAAGGGATGCAGGCCGTAGCCCACATCCCTTCTTTACAGTAGAAGCCTAGCTAAAGGATTCTACCCAGCTAAACCTTTACCTTGCGGTAGGGCACAGCGGTGGCAATGTTGATATCGCTGATAGAGACCCGGGCGGGGGCAGCGCCGGTAGCTCCGATGCTGCGGGCCATACTCAAGAAGCCTTGGGGGTTGCCAGCGGTAACCTTCTTCTCTTGGGGAATAAACCGCTTGACCTGAGACTGCCACACAATCTGAGGAAAGCCCAGCTGGTTGCGGTGGTAGGCGTCGTAGCGGGGGTTCTTGATGTGAATGGGGCGCTCACCTTCGGCGCGACCGGGCAGTACCCGACGCTTTTGGTAGGGCACGGTGTTATAGCCAAAGCTGGTGAGATACTCCTCACTATCGAGCAGTTCATCTACCAGACCCTGGATGCCCTTATTGGCGACCACGATAGACCAGGCAATTTTTTCGCGATCGCTGTAAACATCGCGACCCAAGATCTTCTGCACGCAGTGCTCAACAAACTTGTAGTTGCTGTTCTTCTCGTAGAAGCTGCTGTAGAAGGTGGGTGACAGAGCCAGACCACGAATGAAGTCACGCACGGTGATTTGCCCATTGCGCAGCTGCGATTCCAGAAAAATCTGGCGATCGCATTTGAACGCATGGAAAAACATTTGCCGATAGGATGCGTTGATCAACGCATCCATATCGCCAGCCGTGTACAGGTCATCGGTGGAGAAGAGTCTAGGCTGCTCATCGCCACCAACTTCGTAGGCGGCGACTCGCTGATTTTGACTAGACGGGGAGTAATGTAGTAGCGGAAGAGACACGTTTGAATCTCCAGAATCTTAGGAAAATTTACAAACTTTAAGGATGATCATACGGGAATGGCTGCCGCGAACCTGAGTAACCTGAGTAAATCAACATAGTCCTTAACATTCCACAGGTGTGGACGCTCTAGCGGCGACTGGGCCTAGGGGTGAGTCATGGCGTGGGGGTTGATTAGGCGGTCAAACTCGACCTCAGACACGTGGCCCAGAGCCAGGGCGGCATCTCTAAGGGTGAGGTCGTGCTCAAAGGCGTGGTGGGCGATTTGAGCGGCCTTATCGTAGCCGATCGCCGGGCTGAGGGCGGTCACCAGCATCAGTGACTGCTCCACATATTGGGCAATTTTCTTGTGGTTGGGGGTCATGCCCGCCACCAAAAACTCGGTGAAGTTGTGGCAGCTGTCGGCCATTAACCGTGCCGATTGCAGCAGGTTAAAGATCATCATTGGCTTGTAGACGTTCATCTCTAGGTAGCCGCTGGCTCCGGCAAAGGCGACTGCCGCGTCGTAGCCCATTACCTGTACTGCCACCATGGCTAGGGCTTCGCACTGGGTGGGGTTGACCTTTCCCGGCATAATCGAGGAGCCTGGCTCGTTTTCTGGCAGGTGCAGTTCGGCAAAGCCCGCCCTAGGGCCACAGCTGAGCAGGCGAATGTCGTTGGCGATTTTGTAGAGCGACACCGCCAGGGTCTTCAGCACACCGCTGGCCATCACCATGGCATCGTGGGCACCCATGACGGTAAATTTGTTGGGGGCGGTGACAAAGGGCAGCCCGGAGATCGCGGCAATCTGTTCAGCGGCAGCTTCGGCAAAGCCCGGCCCAGCGTTGAGTCCCGTCCCCAAGGCCGTTCCCCCTAGCGCCAGTTCGTACAGGCCGGGCAGCGCCCCCTCAATGCGCTTGAGGTTGTCGTCGAGCATGCCCACATAGCCCGAAAATTCCTGGCCCAGGGTGAGGGGCACGGCGTCTTGCAGATGGGTGCGGCCAATTTTAACGATGTCGGCCCAGGCCTGGGCCTTCTCATCTAGGGCGTTGCGCAGCTGGGTGACGGCGGGTCGCAGGGTGTGGGTGAGCGCCTGGGCAGCGGCAATGTGCATCGCGGTGGGGAACACGTCGTTGGACGACTGCGACATATTGACGTGGTCGTTGGGGTGAATGGGGGTTTTGCTACCCAAGACCCCGCCCGCCATCTCAATGGCGCGGTTGGCGATCACCTCGTTGACGTTCATATTGCACTGAGTGCCACTGCCGGTCATCCACACGTGGAGCGGAAAGTGGTCGTTGAGCTGGCCCCCGATGATCTCATCTGCTGCCTGCACAATGAGCTCGGCCTTGTCCTGGGGCAGTTTACCCAGGTCGGCATTGGCCAGCGCCGAGGCTTTTTTGGTAACGGCGATCGCCTGCACCACCTCTAAGGGCATTTTGTCTTGGCCAATGGAAAAGTAACGGATGGATCGCTGGGTCTGCGCCCCCCAGTAGCGATCGCTGGGGACTGCGATCGCCCCCATGCTGTCAGTTTCCTGTCGGGTGTGTGGTTGTGGTTCGGCCATTGACGGTATTTCCCAGCGCGCTATTCTCCGATTCAACCACAGGGTGAAGCCCCTGAGCGCCTTTCAACAGAAAAGCTCCGACGACATGGGTAAGTCGCCGGAGCATTGTGGGCAATATTCAAATCGTCAAGACAATAGCCTAACCCTGCTTTTTGCGGGCTAGACCCGCAGCGCTCAGGCCTACTAACACTAGGGCAGCGGTAGACGCTGGTTCTGGAACTGTGGCGTTGGGTTCTTCGGGGGTAAGCCCGCCCTTGGCAACAAAAATCGATGCGTGTGATAGATCCTTGCCGTCAAAGGTGGCCCAGGTGCCGCCCAGGCTGCCACTGTTGCCGTCTACATAGTAGGCGGTGTAAGCGTTGCCAGCTTTAAGGCTAATTACAAAGGGGGTCGTAATTGCCTGGGTCACGTTCCAGGTGCCAGCCCCTTTGCCAGTTTGCACCCAGCTAAAGCCAAAGTCTTGGGACTCAACCCCAGAACTGTCCGGCAAAAGAGACAGCTTGCCGCTGTCGTATTTACCACCTGACACCCAGCTATCCGCGTCCCCAAAGCTTTCGTTGAGATAGGCGGTCAGCGCAGCATCGAGACTGCTGCTAAAGTCATTTGTGCCCGTTACCCTCAAACAATCTGTATGGCTGAGGGATGACCCTCCCGCTAAGGGATTGCTGGTTACTGAGCCACTGGCGCAGGCGAGAGAAGTCTCAGGCGTGCTGGTAGCTGGGGGAAGAGTGGTAGCTGGGGGAGGAGTGGTAGCTGCCGGTTGACCGGTCTGATTGCCCTTACCGTTGTTGCCCTTACCGTTGCCATCAGCTTTAGCTGAGGCTTCAGGAGCAACTGCCCCTACTAAGCTAGCTAACACTAAGACAGATCCTAAGATCTTAAATATTTTCATATCAGAGCAAATCCTCCTTGAGTAGTCACCGTAGGCAGTGGCCATAGACGAAAGGGGGCGTTTGCGTCTGATGGTTTATCCGAGATGAACACAGGTTTCCGAGTGTACTCTTTTACTTAAACATTCTCCGTAGGTGAGGGTGTAGGTCAAATTACTGAGTTTGCGGGTGGTTTACAAAGACTTTATGATTGCTCCTAGGGGCTGTCATCAATTGACCGCTGATGACCCAAGAGTTAGCATTTACAGCCCCTAGCCTGTTTTTTGTTCAGGCGTGGCCACGCTGATGGCATAAGGATTTTAGCCAGAATTGATGACACGCCCTAGCGACGGCGCTGTTTGCTGACCATTTTGCGCGACAGCCGCAGGTTGATTTCCTCGCGCTCGGCCCAGTCTTGCAGCACCCGCAAAAACAGGTGTTTGTCTTGGCCCTGGAGCACGGCGGTTTGATCCGCAGTTTCAATGCTGTAGGGATAGCCGCCGCCGATGATCACCTCACCGCGCACCCAGTTGAGGTACTGGGTCATCTGGCCGCTTTCCCACATCCAGCGGGGCATCTCTAGGCGAGCGGGGTAGCCATCGCGGGTGGTTTTTAGGTAGCAAAAGGCAATCTGGTCGCCGTAGGGGCCGTACTGGTCGAGAATGCCGCCGCGATCGCACTGAAACACCGCCGTTCTGTCACCCCACCCCATAGTTCGGTTGGCTCCAGTCTTCAAATAGGCCAGCAGTTGGGCATCGTGAATGCCCTCGGTGGCCTCTAGACCGCAGGCGTGGTGCAGCATCGTGGTGAGATCGTGGGCATAGGAGGTATCGACGTAGCCGACTAGGGGTACGCGGCGGCGATCGCTGGCCTCCAGCAGCGAGAGCATCGACTGGACGTAGGCGGTCTGGCTCTCCTGGTCAAAGGCTTCAGCAAAGGTGACCACCAGCGCTCCGTCAAAAAATACAAGGGTGCGCTCTGGCTCTGGGCAGTCGTTGATGTACTCCACCAGCCGCGCCACCTCCATTTGAAAGCGGCGAATGTTGACCCGGCGCTCCACCGGCTGAGCCGGGTTTGGCCCCAGATCAGAGGGGGTCATCAGGTCAACCCGCACGTCTTTTTTGTAGGAGCGGGTGGCGCTGTGGGGGTTCTCAAACCAGCCGATTTGCAGCAGCGCAATGGGGATAGAAATATCTTTGCCGGGGGAAATTTGGGAGCCGTCTACGGCAAAGGTGGTGATGTCTTCGAGCACCGTCTGCACCCACTGGGCGCTCTGTTCGCGGTTAGTCCAGCGATCGCCCACCGGGCCAGACTCAGCAAAGAAAAACGGCACAATGCCCTTGTCTGCTGCTTGTCCAGAGGAGGCCGTCTCTAACGGTCGCGCCCCCGCTGGCTCAGTGACAGGCAACTGGGCCAGCTGCCGATCTAGCGCCAGGGCCGCAAACTCAATCCAGGCGTGGTTATAGGCATGCAGCAGCTCAAACTTAGCCCGACTAAATGAGCTAAAAGCATGGCGCTTTTGGTCAAGCAGGGTTTTGATCTGACCTGAACTCACTGGCATATTCCATCCGTCGCTTAGAACACCTGTATTAACGGCTAATTCTAGCGGGTTGGCCTGGGCTTGTCACTCGAAACCATTTAGACTTTGGCTAATTTTGAGGCTGTCCTTGTGGAGGAACGTAATTAAATGATGTCATTCCGACCAAAGGGAGGGATTTCAGACTCTGCCAACGATCAAGATGTCTCGGCTTCGCTTCGCTCCGTTACTCCGTTGGAGTCGCTCCGCGAACGACATGACGGCACAACGTTTATTTAGGGTTGCCTACGTAGGTATTGAGTTGGGGCGATCTAAGTTCAGTATCATCACCATGACAGGAAAAAATGAGGTTGGGCACCCTAGGGAATATGGCAATTCACCCAAACTCAACCATGGCCCTACAACTTTATCTCTTCGCTTGTTTGATGGTTTTCCTATTCGCCATAGGCCCATTTTTGAGCGACCCATCCCGGCCCAAAAATCACCTAAGCAGCTGGGCGTTTCTATTGCTGGCTATGGCCCTCAGCCCGGTCACGCTGCCCAATATGCTCAGAAAATGGATGCTCAAAAGGTGGATGAGCCATCAAGACCCATCCACCTCTATAAATATGCTGTTGTCACGGTTTTGAAGCGGCGGCTCAGCTCGCCGCTCTAGATTTGAATCTAGTGGTGGTGCCCATGGTCGTGGTTGTGCCCCGGCAGGTGGTGGTCGTGGGTGTGACCGTGGTGGCTGTGTACTGCCGCCGCCTGGGATACAGCCAGGGAGGGGTTGATCGCCAGAGCATCTTCTTCTAGCAAGTCGGCGATGTGCTTATCGGCCCATGTAGCGGCCATGGCGAGAAAAGCCGGATCGTCGTTGACACAGGGCATTTGTACGTAGGTAACGTCGGGGCGCTTGCGGCGAAGGCCTTCGATGATGTGCTCAACATCGAGCAGAGTCTCATGGTTTTCGGTAGCAAAGCCGATGGGCATAAATACCAGGGCGGTGGCCCCCAGGTCGATCAGGTTGCGGGCAGCTAGATCAGCGTTGGGCTGGGTCCATTTGATTAAAGGGGTGTCGTGGTTGAGCCAGCCGACGGAGATCAGGGGGTATTTGTAGATCAGCTGATCGCGCACTTTATCGTAGAGCTTTTGGCTTTCGTCAATGCCGGAGGTAAAGCCTTTGGCCTCATGGGGGCAGCCGTGGTTCATCAGCACGATGCCGGTTTGGGAAGGCAGGTGGGCGACGGCCAGTTGGCTTTTGATTTTGTCTTCGACCAGGTCGGCCAGGTAGTCGATGTAGTCGGGCGCATCAAAGAAGGAGGGGATATAGCGCATACCCTGCACCCAGTGCTCGGCACCGTCAGACAGTTTGGCCAGACCTTCGTTGACCTGTTCGATCGCAATCCCACTCGTAAAGATAGAGTCGACCACCAGCAGGGGGTAGATCAGCAGCTTGTCGTAGCCCTCCGCCTTGACCTGCTCTAGCACCTGATCGGGCAGAAAAGGCTTGCAGAAGTTGAAGGCTTTGAAGACCTTGATGCGATCGCCCCAGCGCTCTTGCAGGTTGGCCTCAATGCCCGCTCGCTGGGCTTCGAAGATGGCGTTATGGGGCGAGATAAAGTTGCCGTGCTGGTGGCTCCACTCATGCAGGTCAAAGGCGGCCAGCAGCTTAGCTAGGGGCGGGTAGACCCAGGTGGGCACGGGGGCAAACTTGGCCGTGAGCAGGTTTAGTGCTTGCTCGTTGTAGTTGGCAAAGTCTTCGTAGCTTTCGACTTCACCGTAGCCCATGAGCAACACCGCTACCCGGCTATCGCCAGGAGATGTGGGGTGAGAGTGAGATGCAGACGCCTGCATAACGTCGGAGGTTGCAACCATAGTGCCTACTTTGTGGAGATGTCATCCCCTACAGGCTAACATCCCCCTACGGGGGATGACATTAACAAAACCGGAACCCGTAGAGATTTGGCTCATCGAACAACAATAATTTTCCTCGTTGGTCGATATTTTCCTCGTTGGTCGATGCGTAACTTCTAAATTAATCTAATATCTGGTCAATAAATGCTTGCCAGGTGGGGTTGGGCTGCCAGATGCGGTGTAGGTCGGCCTGAGCCATGGGTTCGTTTTCCTTTAGGCAAAACACGCGGTAGAGATAGACAAAGGCTGAGACGCGCATGTTGAGGGCGCAGTGGACAAAGACCTTGAGGTGCCGATTTCTCTGCATCACTTTGAAGAATATCTCCAAGTCTACCGGGGTCGGCGCTTCCCATACGACGGGGATGTGGAAGTGGGTCATCCCCAGGCTTTTGACCAGCTCAGCTTCGTTGGCAATGGCGTGATCAGAGGTCGACAGGGCCAGATTGACCACCACCGTGTAGCCGGCCTCGGCCACCGCCTTAAACTGCTCTGCGGTGGGCTGACCGGCGGTGCCCAGGGTGGGCGAAATTTCTAGGTAGCTGCGAATGGCCGACAAAGAATCGGTGGTCATGGTCAGATCCCCCAGGGCGATTCAGTACGATTGCGATTCAGTACGATAAAGAAAACTCACCCTGGAGACTCAACCCATGGCTATGGTGGAATCTACCATGCTGCCCCTGGGCACCGCTGCCCCCGCCTTTGCGCTACCTGATGTGGTCAGCGGCGAGACCATTACCCTCGGCACCTTTGCTGACTCCCACGCGCTGCTGGTGATGTTTATCTGCCGCCACTGCCCCTTTGTAAAGCATGTGGAGCAAGAGCTGGCCCGCATTGGCAAAGACTACGGCCCCAAGGGCGTGGGCATTGTCGCCATCAGCGCCAACAGCCTGGCAACTCACCCCCAAGATGGGCCAGAGCACCTCAAGACCCAGGCCCAAGACGTGGGCTTCACCTTCCCCTATTGTTTTGATGAAACCCAGGCAGTGGCGAAGGCTTACACCGCTGCCTGCACCCCAGATTTCTTTGTATTTGACGAGGCTAAGACCTTGGCCTATCGGGGCCAGCTCGACGACAGCCGCCCCGGCAACGGCGTGCCCGTCACCGGCAGTGACCTGCGCGCGGCCCTGGATGCGGTGCTGGCTGGGCAAGCCATGCCCGGCAACCAAAAGCCCAGCATCGGCTGCAACATCAAGTGGGCACCGGGCAACGCCCCGGCCTACTTTGGTTAAGGGGCGGGGGTTACTTGAGCTGGGTCAGCTTTTGATTGGCAGATTTCATCATGTCAGCAGCCCGAGCATGGCTAGTTGTGCCGGGCTGCACTTTTTCTAGGTCGTTGAGGATGTCTTGCAGCAGGCTGGCAATCTGGTTGCGATCCATGCCCTCAAGGTTTTGGGCTAGCATGCGGGTGCTTTTTTCGTTGGCGCTATCAAAGGCCCTAGCCGAGGCCTCTTCTTTGATCATGTTTTCCTGAACGATGCCGAGATTGCTTTGATATTGGGCCAGTAAGGTCTGGGCCTCACTGTAGCCAGGGTCTTCAACGGGGATAGCTTCTAGACGGGCGATCGCACTTTCCCACAGACCAGCAATGGTCTCCCACCGGGCCACACTGTGGGGTGGGTTTTGCCCTGCCACAGCCGCTTCATAGCCAAAGGCTTTGGCCGCATCGACGAGCGTGCCAGATCGGTTGCCCCCAGCCACATTGCCCGCCACCTGCTGGTAGTCTCGCTCGTAGGCCGCAAGTTTGGTGGCTGACTGCCGCCCAGCCAGGGTCACTGGCGGAATTTCATTGAGCCGATCCATGCCCTGCTGCCAGGTGGTCAGAGCCACGGCTCGGTCTGAGCCAGACTCAGCGGTTTGAAACGCCTGCTGTGCCCCGCTGACCGCCAGGGTGCCCTCTTGCAGCAAATTTTGGGCGTTGCGTTCTTGAAACACCACCGCTTCCATGCGGCCAATCTCGCCTCGGGCCGACTGAAACTCGTCGACGGTAAACCGCCAGGTGCAGCCAAAGAAGGTGCAGTAGCCCGTAGGGTAGTAGCCCAAAAACCATACGGGTAGGCCGTCTAGGTGCATCTGAGCCTGGGCAACTTTTTCGTCACCTAGCTCAATGTCGCTGGCTGAGGTGGCCTGGTTGACCAGCTGATCAGCCTGCTCTACTAGCGATATAGCCTGGCGGTAGTCGTGGTCCATCTTGATGTAGCTGGGAAGCAGCACCAGGGGTGCGACCCGCGACACCGGCCAGCGAATCATCGGGTAGGGCAGGTTGAGCACCCAAACGAAACCGGCTAGCCCGGTGATCGTCGCCATTGCCGAGCCAAAACAACCCAAGGAGCGTGCCACCATAGCCGTTGTCTCTGAACCAAAGAAAGAAAATCCTAGTTTAGAGTGCCCACCTAAACCACGTTATGGTCAGGCTTTACCGAAACCCCAACCTCGCGATTTTTCTCTTCGTTAGCCCGTTCTTCTAGTCAAGACGAAAGCGGGGCAACCGCTTGTTTGCAGCGCCCAACTCAGGGAGTTCTACTGGTTACTCCTCTCGCAAAAAGTTTTCGGCGAGCTGCTTCTTAGCTAATTTCCCCAGGGTTTGCATCGCTGCATCCACCGTATCTGACCAGGGCACCGCCGTATTCAGCCGAAAGCAGTTGCCGTAGCCCTGGCCCGAGGCCGAAAACATGACGCCGGGGGCGATCGCAACCCCCTGACCCAGGGCCTCTTGGTAGAGCCGTATGGAGTCAAACCCCTCGGGCATCTCTAGCCACAGCACGTGGCCCCCCGTGGGCCGAGTCATGCAGGTTTCTGCCGGAAAGTAGGCGCGCACCGCCTGCTGCATTCGCAGCATTTGATCACAATAGGCGCGGCGCAGGTGGCGCAGGTGGCGATCGTAGCCGCCATTGGCCAAAAAAGCCGCCACGGTCAGCTGGGGGGCCATCGCCGTATTTTGGTTGAGAATTGACTTCATCCGGGCAATGTCAGGGTGGTAGCGGCCCCCGGCGCACCAGCCGACCCGCAGCCCCGGCGACAGGGTTTTGCTCACCGAAGCGCAGTAGAGCACCCGGTTTTCGCTGTCAAAGGCTTTGATCGCCTTGGGGCGATGACCTGCAAAGTAAATTTCGCCGTAGACGTCATCTTCGATCAGGGGCCGGTTGTAGCGGTTAAGCAAGTCTACCAGGCGCTTTTTCTTAGCGTCATCCATGCAGCTGCCCAGGGGGTTGCTGAAGTTAGACACCAGCAGCACCACCTTAACCTCGCCGGTTTGCAGCGCCTCTTCTAGGTGGGGCAGGCTAATGCCGTCACGGGGG
>QBMN01000140.1 GCA_003241845.1 Shackletoniella antarctica
CTCCTGCACCTCCCCCTGGGTGACAATGCGCACGTCGGGCACCCCCTCCACCCCAAAGGCCTTGGCTAGCTCGGGGTTTTGGTCAATGTCAACCTTGGCCAAGGTAAAGTCATACTCCTGGGCCAGGCTTTCAAGCATGGGTTTGAGCAGCTGACAGGGGCCACACCAGGTGGCAAAAAAATCGACGATTACCGGTTGATCAAACGATGGCTTCAGCACCGCTTGGTCAAACTCAGCCTGGTTAACAACAATAGACTGTCCCATGGATACCTCTGTAAGGGCGCAAAAAACGGGGCGCTAAAAACGGGGCGCTAAAAACGGGCCTTTAAAAACAAGTCATAGAGCGACAGCAGCACTTCTACCACAATCAGCAGCACCACATACCACTCCAGCCGCAGGCCCGTCTGGTGCCGCTGGAGGTCGAGCACCGTTTCGGCGGTGCGGCTCACCAGGTCGAGCTTGCGCTCTAGGGCCGAATGGCGATCGCGAATCTCGTACTCATCTTCTAGGCGGTGGTAGAGGGGGTCAAGGTCGGGGTACTCCCACAACAGCTCGGGCTTGTCGACAATCTCGACCCGGCCCACAATTTTGTGCTGAATCATGAGTGTTTGGCCAATTTGCTTGAGCAACTGGTTGCCCTTAACGTTTACCGGGCGTTGGTACTGTAATTCGGCGGCATAGGGTTCAATCCGGTCAAACACAGCCGCAGCCCCAATTTCGTAATGGGCTAGCACCACGCTCTTGGCCATCACGTCGGCTACAATTTGCAGCCGCGTTTCATCCAGCGCCGACAGCAAAATCAGCCCGTCCTGCACCTTGCCACTGCTGTTGGGGGCTAGGCGAATGGTGACGGCCTCGGTTTCGGCCTGGTCGAAGGGCGACTGAATACAAGGCTTTAGGGTGGTGATAAACGCCTGCTCGGCTTTCTCCGATAGGCCAAACAGCACCACCGCCCCATAGTTAAACAACACCCCCTGCCCCCCGTCGCCTACCGGCACAATCAGCGGCGACGCGGGAGCCGCAGAGCCAGTCTGGGTAAGCGCCAGATCTATACGCTGAAGATTTATGCGCTGAAGATCAATATGCTGAAGGTCAATGCGCTGTCCTAGAAAATAGGCGCGCACGGTCACATCAGTACTTTCGACTGGGGCAGGAATAGCCGCCGCTGGGTTTACAGTAGTCATGGGTAGACAGATGTTAGAACAGGCCTTTCACAGCAAGCTTCACTGGCTGTTAGCGAGCATAAAACTTAGCGATTAAACCGGGTTGAAAACCGTTGCAGAACATCCTTGCCGAGACAACGCCCTATGCACCCTATCCTAGGCTATGTTAGAAGACTGGCATCATCTGCGGCAGCTACGCGGCATTGCCTCAGACTGGCCCCTCCACCGTTGAGACCCAGGGCCAGGGTTCCTTGGCAGAGCTGCCAAGAGCAGTCCGGGTGTTGTGCAGCGGGGCCGTAGTAATGAAGCGTATAGTATTTATTCTCGGTGTCTTAGAAGACGAAGACGTTGACTGGTTGATTGAATCCGGTCAGCGGCTAGAGCTTCAGCCTGGCGATGTGCTCATTCGCGAAGGTGAACCCTGCGATCAGCTCTTTCTTATTCTAGACGGTGGCCTGGAGGTCTCGGTGGCGGCCCTCACCACTGCGCCCATTGCCCAGTTGTCCACGGGCGAAGTGGTAGGAGAAATGTCGTTTGTCGATGGGCAACCCCCCTCCGCGACGGTGATTGCCCTCAAGCCCTGCATTGTGCTGGCGATTTCTTGCAGTCAGCTGCGCCACAAGCTTCAGCAAGATATCTGGTTTGCCTCTCGCTTTTATCGCGCCCTAGCTATTTTGCTCTCTAGCCGCCTGCGCAGCACCGTGAAGCATTTGCAGGGCGAGCACTGGCGACCTGTGGCTACCCCCAACGATGCTGGCTTAGACGAAATGGGCGACATGCTCTCCATGGGCGGCATTCGCTTTGATTGGATGCTAAAACGCCTCCGCGACGTGAACTCTAACCCCTGGGAAGAAATTGAGGTAGACGGCGCTGACTAGGGTAAAAGCTCAATGGAGCCTATCTATTCGAGGATTCTGTTACCATTCAGGCAAGACAACTGAGGTTAAACTGTAGAGCAGCTATTTTTGCACGTCCATGGGACGCATTATCTCTTGGTACCTCTCAGGGCAAAGCCCCCTCCTGGTGAAGACCAGCGGTTACCAGCGAGCCTGAGTTGAGGCCTCAACAATCGGTTTGAACCAGTGCTCGCGGCCACAGAGCAGATAAATGTGATACGTTTCTTGGCCTCTTCTGCTAAATTGGACGTTCCCCGATAAGTCGATTCTGGGCCTTGTATTTGCTAATGTCAGAGCATGCCACTCCATACCAAACTTAGTAACATTCTCATTGTTGAAGACAGCAAGGGCCGCCGAGAAATTATCTTAGACGGGTCGGTCTACTCCATTGGCCGCGACCCCAAGTGCGACATTCGGCTGTCGTCTCAGTTTGTGTCGCGGCACCACGCCACCCTGGTGCAGCTACCCAAGGACGACGACACCTTTTATTACCGCATCGTAGACGGCAACCTCAAGGGCAAACCCAGCGCCAACGGCATGCTGATCAACGGGCGCAAGCTTCAGGCCCACGACCTCAAAAATGAGGATGAAATTGTGTTTGGCCCCCAGGCCCGCGCCATCTACTATCAGCTCAAGCGCGATAGTCAGTCAACTCTGCCCCCCGACGAGTTTGATATCACGCTGATCAGCCCCAACATGGTTGAAGAGGGCGAAGAAGAAAGCGACAGCTTAGATGACGATACCGAAATATAGCGATCTGCCTTTCGGATAGGTTTTTGCAGGGTTCTTGATTCAAGTAATCTTGATTCAGGCAGTCTTGATTACCCCTGGTAAGGTCGCCCAGGCCGAAGGTCGGGATCGCCAGATTGGCCGCTGAGCCTAGGACTGAAAGTCCCAGGCTCCAAGCAAAAATCCTCTGAAGAGGATTGGGGGCCGACTACCCCAGTCTGCTTTAGCAGACTTTCGCATTGAGCCAGGGAGTTCACTCCCTGGCTGCTCGTAGCCGAAGACCGGCAAACCATCACCGTTCTGGAGATTTTGCTGCATTCGGCAGCCACCTTCAACAGGGGTAGGCAGTCTTGATTGAGACAACAGGAGCCTAGACTGCGGCGCAGATAGCTTCGCTAACGGCGCTAAACATTTGCTCACAGTGGTTGTTGACCCTGAGGGGCAGTTCTTCGTTTTTAACTACTAAATTGACCCAGGTAGAGCTAGTTGCGACGGTGGGTGGATTGATCAACACCTCAATGGTGGTGAGCTGAGCCAGAGATACCTGCCCTGGCTGTTCTTTTGCCACCAGATAATCTTTGGTTTCGTAGATCATCTTTAGCCCGCAGGATTGTAGCGTGCCTACTAGAGAATCTCGCAACCGGGCGGTGGCGGTATATACAGGAAGTGAGTTGGTATACCGGGCCATGGGTATCCTCTGCTTAGATTTGGCGTAACAGCTAGGTCAGTACCTGATGGCGAATGGGCTGATGGAAAAGCCACTCACCATTACCCCTTGACCGTTGGATGTGGCCAAGGTTCCTTTTGTATCTTAATGTATACCATACTTTTTTCTGACGACAGGGCTGTGGTCGGGGTCGAGCGCTGATCTGCGGCCTATCTTGCCTGTAAGCTTGAGAAAACGATGCGATAAGTTATGCCCGGTAAGCTGGTGGTGTTTGAAGGGGTTGAGGGCTGTGGCAAGTCAACTCAGCTGAAGCGGTTGCAGGCGGCTCTGCAGGGGAGCGATCGCCTTCAGCAGATCCAGCAGCAGGGGGTAGTGCCTGAGGTGCTCACTACCCGCGAGCCGGGGGGAACGGCGTTGGGGCTAGGGTTGCGTCGGCTGCTGCTGGGCTACCAGGGAGAAGCCCCGATGGTTAGCCGGGCCGAGCTGCTGCTCTATGCGGCCGATCGCGCCCAGCACGTGGAAGAGGTGATCAGGCCCGCTCTGGCGGCGGGAAGCTGGGTGTTGTGCGATCGCTATATCGACTCCACCGTGGCCTACCAGGGCTACGGGCGCGGCCTCGATCTGGCGCTGATTGAACAGCTCAACCAGGTCGCCACCGGGGGGCTGGTGCCCGACCTCACCCTGTGGCTCCAGCTCGACGCTGCGGCTGGGCTAGCCCGCACCCGCCAGCGCGGGGCCGCCGATCGCATAGAGCAGGCCGATTTGGCCTTTCACCAGCGGGTGCAGAGGGGGTTTGAGGCGCTGGCTCAGCAGCACCCAGGGCGGATCGTAGCCATTGACGGGGCGGTCGATGCCGACACCGTCGCTGCCAAAATTTTTGCTGTTGTCAATAGGTGTCTAGAGCAGTGGTACGCCCCCAGTTTGATGGTCTAGTGGGCCAGGCCACCGCCGTGGCCCTGCTGTGCCGCGCGATCGACCAGCAGCGAGTAGCCCCCGCCTACCTGTTTGCTGGCCCCCACGGGGTCGGGCGGCGGCTGGCGGCAGAGCGCTTTACAGAGGTCTTGTTTACGCCTAAAGATGCCGCAGCGCATCTTGCCCTGGGGCGGCGCATAGCCCAGCGCAACCACCCCGACCTGCTGTGGGTAGAGCCAACCTACCTGCACCAGGGCAAGCTAGTGGGCGCATCCCAGGCGGCAGAGGCTGGGCTAGCTCGCAAAAGCCCGCCCCAGACCCGCCTAGAGCAGGTGCGGCAGATCGCCCAATTTTTGAGTCGCCCGCCCCTAGAAGCGCCCCGTGCGGTGGTGGTGATCGAGGCCGCCGAGACCATGGCCGAGGGGGCCGCCAACGGCCTGCTCAAAACCCTAGAAGAGCCGGGGCAGGCCACGATCGTTCTGCTGGCCCCTGGCCCCCAGGCGCTGCTGCCCACCCTAGTCTCTCGCTGCCAGACGATACCCTTTCAGCGGCTCAACGCGGCGGATATGGCAACGGTGCTGGGCCGGGTGGGGCAGGAGGAGGTATTGCAGCACCCTCAGATGCTGGCCATGGCCCAGGGCAGTCCGGGCGGGGCGATCGCCGCCTACCAACAGCTCCAAACCATTCCCCCAGAGCTGCTCACCGCTCTGCAACAGCCGCCCCCCAGCCTGCGAGATGCCCTCGACCAGGCCCGCCAGGTGGCCAAGGCGCTCGATACTGAGTCACAGCTCTGGCTGCTAGACTACCTGCTGAATTGGTACTGGCAGAGCAACCCCACCAACAGCGCCCGCTGGCTACCGGGCTTTGAATCCGCCAAGGGCTATTTGCGCCGGTTTGTGAATCCTCGGCTGGTGTGGGAGGTCACGCTGATGCAGCTGTGGGAAGCCGCAGCGTAGATCTCCGCTAGTCGCTGTTGGCAAAGTTGCAGCGGCCCAGGGATAGATCAAACAGGTGAAAGCCGTACTCTCTAGAAAGAGCCTCAAATACCTTCAGACCGCGCACGCTGTTGCCGTGGCCATCTAGGAGCGGCGAAAACACCGCGATGCCCGCCTGGTTGGGCACCACCGCCATAATGCCCCCCGATACGCCGCTCTTGGCGGGTATGCCCACCCGAAAGGCCCACTCTCCGGCGAAGTTGTACATGCCGCAGGTGTACATCACGCTGAGAATATCGCGCACATAGTCGGCCCCGACGGCCCGCTCTTGGGTGATGGGGTTGACCCCCTGATTGGCCAAGGTCGCCGCCATTACCGCCAGGTCGTGGGTGGTGACCAGCAGAGAGCACTGCTGAAAGTAGAGATCTAGGGCTTCGTCGATGGGCTGGTCGATCATGCCGAAGTTGAGCATCAAATGGGCCATGGCGCGGTTGCGGTGCCCAGTGGAGCGCTCTGACATAAACGTCGAGACATCGACAAACACCTCATTGCCCACGTAGCGCTGAAACATCGACAGCAGGCGATTGAGGCGCTCGGCGGGATCCCGCCCAGGGATCAGGGCGGTGGTGGCGATCGCCCCTGCATTGACCATGGGGTTTTCGGGCCGCTTCGAGTCTTCGTCGAGGCGAATGAGAGAATTAAAGGGGTCGCCAGTGGGTTCTACCCCTACCTTTTTGAGCAGCTGGTCGCGGCCATAGTCCTCCAGGGCCAGGGCGTAGACAAATACCTTTGAGATCGACTGAATGGTAAATTTTTGCGCCACATCGCCGACCTCGTAGGTGCGGCCATCGAGGGTGACAATGCTGATACCAAACCAATCGGGATTAGCCCGCGCCAGCTCAGGAATGTAGGAGGCCACGCGGCCCTCGCTGAGCACCTTAAACTCGTGGTAAAGCTGATCTAGAAATGCTTGAACCTGGGACATGGGGGAGTCGGTAGATAAGTGAGTGGGGGAGTGGGGGAGTGGGAAATTGCAGACGCGAGAACGGTAATAAACGGATAACTGATGACCACCCCTCCCTACCCATCCACTCGCCTACTCACCACTCACCACTCCCCTACTTCTTCTCAGGATGCTGCGCCTCAGGGCGGTGGTCGCCCAGGTCGTTGAGCCGCCAGATAAACCGATGCAGCTTACCAAAGTCGCGGTTGTTAAAGTGCATGATCAGCCGAGGCAGGTCAGCGGTTTCATCTTTCTGCTCTTCGGGCAAGGGAGCAGATTTTTCAATGGTGCCCTGGGCCAAAATGTCGCCAAACTCTTGGTTAAGTAGCTCCACAGCCGCATCGGAGATATTGCACTTGAGCCGAATAATCAGGCGATCGCTCGTATAGCGGCAGGAGTGATACACCCGGTAAAAGCTGCTGATGGCGTGGCAGGCATCATCCACATTGTCGGTGATGGTATAGAGGCTGGGGTCATCGGGGCTGATCAGCCCCCGGCTGAGCAGATGGGTGCGAATATAGCCATCCCAGCCCTGCCAGTAGTTGCCGTCGGGGTGATCGACCAGCACGATGGGCATGGGGTCGGCCTTGCCGGTTTGAATCAGCGTCAGCGACTCAAAAGCCTCGTCTTGGGTGCCAAAGCCGCCCGGAAACAGCACCAGAGCATCGCTTTCTCGCAAAAAGAACAGCTTGCGGGTGAAGAAATACTTAAAGTTGATCAGCTTGGGGTCGCCCGTCATCACCGGGTTAGCTCCCTGCTCAAAGGGCAGCTGAATATTTAGCCCAAAGGAATGCTCTGGGCCAGCCCCGGCGTTCCCCGCCTCCATAATGCCGCCCCCGGCCCCGGTCATGACCATAAAGCCCAGCTCGGTGACCTGCTTGGCAAACTGCTCGGCCAGCTGATAGTCGGGGCTGACCGCACCCGTGCGGGCCGAGCCAAAAATCGTAATCTTGCGAGTGTGGCGGTAGGGATAAAAAACCTGAAACCCCTGCTCCATATCCAGCAGGGCGTAGTTCAAAATCTTCCAGTCTAGGCGATCAGCCTCGCGCCCCACCATACGCATAATGGTCGCTAGCACCTGGCGAATGAGTTTGCCATGCTCCATGTGGGGCAGTTGCTCAAGTATCGCGGCCAGATCAGCCTGAACGCTAGAGGGTAAATCGGAGGGAAGCGCAACCATAGGCCTTGGGTTTCATAGAGGCAGCACATTATTTTAGCGAGAATATTGCCCTTGCTGAGCAGAAACCCGCTCGCGAGAGACCTAGTGGCCTCAGTCTGTCAATCGGTGATGAATAATAGACCAGGGCCAGCATCACCTTTTTTCTCGAATACTGTTCGCCTGGGACAACAGCGCCTCTGCAAAGGACAGAGACTGCTGGTGCGACTCGCCCCCGGCCAGCTCGGCCAGCTCTTCTCGCCGCTCGGTGGGCGACAGGGGCAGCACCCGCACCACCGTGCGCTCGCCTTCGCCCGCTTCAGCACCCTGGGCCAAAGCCGCTTCTACCACCTGTTTGCCGACCCTAAAGTGGGCATCGGCCAGGGCCGCCACCAGGGGCTGGTGGGTGACGCAGAGCACCTGGTGCTGGCGACCGAGCTGGTAGAGCTTTTCGGCGATCGCCTGGGCCACCCGGCCCGACACCCCCACGTCAATTTCGTCAAACACCAGCGTGCCCACCGGGTCAACCTGCGAAAAGCAGGCCTTCAGCGCCAGCAAAAAGCGGCTCATCTCGCCCCCCGAGGCCGTCTCCGCCAGCGGTTGCAGCGGCTCGCCGGGGTTGGGGCTAAACAAAAACCGAATGCCGTTGGCCCCAAGGGCGGTGGGGGCCATAGGCTTTAGCTCGACCTGAAACTGCACCCGATCCATTGCCAAGGGCTTGAGTTCGGTAATCAGGCGAGTTTCTAGCTGCTGGGCTACCCCCTGGCGCAGCTGGGTGAGTTGTCCACAGGTTTCCTCTAGCTGTGCCTGGGCGGCGGCTACCTCAACCTCCAGGGCCTCAACCGATTGCCCGTCACCGGAGAGCTCGGCCAGGGTGGCCACCACCTCGTCGCGGTAGGCCACCAGCTCCGGCAGGGTGCGGCTGAAACGGCGGCCCAGGGCCTTGAGCTGGCGCATGCGCTCCTCCACGTCTTCGAGCCGCTGGGGGTCGGCCTCGATGCTGGCCCCGTAGGCGTTGATCGCCCGCCCGGCCTCTTCGACCTGGGTGAGGGCTTCGCTGACCATGGCCAAAATAGACGTAATGGCTGGGTCGTAGCGCTCCATGTCGATCAGAATGGCCTCGGCCTTGCCCAGCAGGTCGGCGCAGGCGTTCTCTCCCGCATCGCTCTCGTAGAGAATTTGGTAGGCCGCGTAGCTGTTTTGCTGGAGGTCAACGCTGTGGTTGAGGCGATCGTGCTCTTGGGAGAGATTGTCTAGCTCTAGCGGATCATCTAGCTGGGCCTGCTCTAGGTCGTGGCGGTGCATGTGCAGCAGGTCGAGCTGGTCACGGCGCTGCTGGTCGGCCTTGCGGCGGGCCTCTAGTCGCTTTTTGGCCTGAAAAGCCGTCTCGTAGGCCAGGGCAACCTGTTGGCGCTGGGCCACCAGGGGGGCACCGCCAAAGCCGTCTAGCCACTCTCGCTGGCGATCGCCCGAGCCGAGCTGCACCGTTTGCCCCTGGGCGGTAATCTCCACCAGCTTTTGCCGCAGACCCTCAAGCTGGGGCCGGGTGGCGGGGCTGTCGTTGAGAAACGACCGGCTGCGCAGGGTCTTGCCCAGGGTGAGCTCTCGCCGCAGCACCAGGACACCGTCGGCCTTAGGGAACGCCTGCTCCGCCAGCCAGGCGTGGACTTCGGCGGGTACGTCAAAGGAGGCTTCTACTAGGGCTTTTTGGCTACCCGATCGCACCAGTCGCTGAGTTGCCTTACCCCCCAGCACCGCATCAATGGCGTCGAGAATGATCGACTTGCCCGCCCCGGTTTCGCCCGTGAGCACGTTTAGCCCAGCCTCTAGCCGCAGATCGAGATGGTCGATCAGGGCAAAATTTTCGATGTGCAGGGCGGTTAGCATAGAGTCGGCATTTTGGTACTGATGTATTTTAGGCTGGGGTAGGGGAGATCAGGCATCGCCCCATCTTACCGACAAATTCTGCGGCGGCTCTGCGGCAACTCTGCAGGTTGGGAGGTCACTACCTGGGATTCTGAAGCTAAGCCGTTACAATAATTTACGGGAGGGCTTGGCCCGTCGCCCTCGGTCTCTCGGTTTTCCACACAGTTCTCTCCACACAAACCTTTGAGCTTGCTATGGCTTTCAACACCGTTCAGAATCCGGCTCAGCCCTATGGTGGCCCCATAGACATTATCGATGCTGAGGTGATTACGGTAGGGGAAGTCATGGCTGAGCCGGCAGCGACTCCGCCACGCACCCTGGCCACTAAGGCCCAAGACCCCTTTGAGTCCTTTGGCTACGACCCTGAGGCGATCGCCGCCCACTACCGCCGCCGCCCGTTTAAGGTGTGGGCCAGGTTTGTGGGCATTTTCTTGCCGCTGATTAGCTTTTTTGTGCAGATCTGGCTCGATCGCCGCGCCGGACGCAGCGCCCAAACCGAGGCCAAGCGGGCGACTCAGCTGCGAGAAATGCTGACTAAGCTCGGCCCCGCCTACATCAAAATTGGCCAGGCGCTCTCTACCCGGCCCGACCTGGTGTCGCCGATTTTTCTAGAAGAGCTGACTACGCTGCAAGACCAGATTCCACCCTTTGCCAACGCCACGGCCTACCGCTTTATCGAAGAAGAGCTGGGCGCGCCCCCCAGCCAGATCTACGCCGAAATTTCAGCCGACCCGATCGCAGCGGCCTCTTTAGGGCAGGTCTACAAGGGCAAGCTGCACAGCGGCGAAGACGTGGCCATTAAGGTGCAGCGCCCCGGCCTAGCCCAGCGCATTGCCCTCGACCTGCACATTTTGCGGGGGCTGGCTCGCTTTGCCACCAACCGCATCAGCCTGATTCGCAGCGACCTGGTCGCCATCATGGACGAGTTTGGCGAGCGCATCTTTGAAGAGATGGACTACAACCACGAAGGCGAAAACGCCCAGCGCTTTGCCAAACTCTACGGCCATATCCCTGATATCTACGTGCCCTACATCTACCCCCAGTACACCGCCCGCCGGGTGCTGACCATGGAGTGGATTGAGGGCACCAAGCTCACCGACATCGACAAGCTCACCCGCAAGGGTATCAACGCCACCCACCTGATCGAGGTGGGGGTGCAGTGCTCGCTGCGGCAGCTGCTCGAGCACGGCTTCTTTCACGCCGACCCCCACCCCGGCAACCTGCTGGCCATGGCCGACGGCAAGCTGGCCTACCTCGACTTTGGCATGATGAGCGAGGTCAAGCCCTACCAGCGCTACGGTCTGATCGAGGCGGTGGTACACATGGTCAACCGCGACTTTGAGGGGCTGGCGGGCGACTACGTGAAGCTGGAGTTCTTGACCCCCGATACCGACCTGACGCCGATTATTCCGGCCCTGGCCAACGTGTTTAGCAATGCCCTGGGGGCCAGCGTCGCCGAGCTAAATTTTAAGAGCATCACCGATGAATTTTCGGCGCTGATGTACGAGTATCCCTTTCGGGTGCCCGCCTACTACGCCCTGATCATTCGCTCACTGGTGACCCTAGAGGGCATCGCCATCAATGTTGACCCTGAGTTTAAGGTGCTGAGCAAGGCCTACCCCTACGTGGCCAAGCGGCTGCTGACCGACCAATCACCGGAGCTGCGGGCCTCGCTGCAAGATCTGCTGTTTAAAGACGGCAGCTTTCGCTGGAACCGGCTGGAGAACCTGCTGCGCAACGCCAGCAGCAGCGATGAGTACGACATGGATCGGCTGATTGACCAGACCCTGGAGTTTTTGTTCTCAGCGCGGGGGTCGTTTTTGCGCGATCGCATTGTCAGCGAACTGGTCAACGGCCTCGACAGCTTTGGTCAGAGCGCCGTGCAGAATTTCACCACCGCCGTGCAGCGCCGTCTCGGCCTCAAGCCAGATCTGCCGCCTGCGGCCGCTGCCCCCAGCGATCTCGAACACCTGAGTCGCATTCTCGACATTTTGAAGGATACACCTGGGTTTGATGCGGCCCAGGTGGCCACCCGGATTCCGGCGCTGCTGTTTAAGCCTGAGACCCAATCGATGGGGCAGCAGGTGGTGGCGGGTCTGGCCCAGCGGGGGCTAGCGCGGCTGATTCGCACGCTGCTGCTGGAAGGAGAGCCTGCGCCCACCAGCAACAGCCCTCAGCTCACCCCCTCCCGCGCCACTCCGTAGGGGCGCACCGCCAATCGCCCTCCTGTGCCGTGCGCCCTGTGCCAATAGCAGACATTTTTCTGGGCAAACGTGGGGTGTATTTCTGCCAGTTTGTGAGGGCGCACGGCGGTGGGTTTTGGCCGGTTTTTTGGGTCGCACCGCCGTGCGCCCGTGCGGGGTCTTGAGGGCGTACGATTATCAGGGCGCACGGCGGTGCGCCCCTACGTTGATGGATTGGTGGGATGTAATTGATCCTTTTGCCAGGTGGCGGGGTTGTTTTGAATGTATGTCTGGATGTGGTGGAGAGAATCTTCGCTACGGATGATGTGGTCGTAGTAGTTGCGCTGCCAAACGGGCGTTCTTGCCGCATTGCGTTGAATGTTGATTTGTTTTGTCGTCGCAGATTTGAATCCGGCGATAAAGGACGACACAGAATGGGGTCTACGATAGGCAATTCCGGTTTTTGGCGACGCATCCTGGGGCGCATGGCGGTGTGCCCCAACGGGGGCGATCGCATCATGAGGTTGATTTAATGAATTGATCACCACAATGCCGTGGATGTGATTTGGCATGACAACCCACCCATCTAGATCGAAGTCAGAACGGATTTGTGGGGTCTTCATCCATTCGTTGGCCACAATTTGGCCGAGGAGATTTAACTGCATGTGCCCGTCAACAACGGCACCAAATAGGCACTGGCGCTGAGCGGTGCAAAGGGTGATGAAGTAGAGACCTTCAGCGGCATAATCGTAGCCTTTTAGGCGGGTTGATCGGCGATGGTGCTGATCGGGGTTGTAGGGCATCGGCGATCGACGGGTAGCTATGGGGTTTAGGGTTCCCAATCTTGTTTGGCGTTGCATTATCGATGGCAAACATTCCTTACGGGGGCACATGGTAGGGGCGCACCGCCGTGCGTCCATGCGGGGTCTTGGGGGATGCCAAATTGGGGCGCACGACATCGAGGTGCCAATTTGGGCGCACGGCGGTGCGCCCCTACGGGGGTTTGGCGAGGTCGGTGTGGTGTGGGGCCAGGTG
>QBMN01000141.1 GCA_003241845.1 Shackletoniella antarctica
GGCTTTGGGCTGACTGACAGCCGGTAAACAGCAGTAGACACAGCCCAGCGGCGGCGACGGCGCGACGGTTCATTGGCAAACTTAAATTCCTGAGGTGGCGTTAGGCAGGGTGGTAGAGATGGGGCGGCAGGTCATTCCCTTACACCCGATCCTCAGGCCTTAGCGTAGCGGGTCGGCAAATCAAAAGGGTGTGCCAAGATACCGATCTGGCCCCAAAACCAGGAGGCGATCGCATCCTTCCTGTACCGATGGCGGCGCTCCCTGAAGCTGGCGGTGCATGGCGGCGATTACATCGGCGGGCACTTGGCGCGATCGCTCCTGATTTCGCTCTAGCGCCAGGCTCAGGGGCAGATCGAAATAGACCAGGGTAATGGCGGTAAAGCCAACACTGCGGGCGGCGGCGATCGCCCCTCGGCGATTTTTTCTACGGGTGTTGGTCGCGTCATAAATTACGCCATCTAGTGCTCCCCGCCTGATCGCCTCGATCGCCTCGCGCCAGTGAGTCAGCACCCGCTGCCAAATCTGCCGCCAGTCGCCCTGAATTGCCTCATCACCGTAGAGGGCGACGCGAAGATTATCGGTAGACACAAGGCGATGGCGAGGGTGAGACGCAACAAAATCTGCCGCCCAGGTAGACTTGCCGCTGCCGGGAATACCCACCAGCATCAACAGGGGCACAGGGATCTCCTCTGGCTTCACCGTATACCCGACCTGGTTTACCCTACCTAAATAGTCATGCCGTCGGGAATCACCGCATTTTTCAGCACCACGACAATGCCGCTGCGAATGTAGAAGCCCAGGTCTTCGCGCTCGGCCTCCTGTACATTGTCTTTATTGACGATTTGCACACCGCGGCCAACACGGGCGTTTTTGTCGATAATGGCGCGGCGAATGGTCGAGCCTTCGCCAATGCCCATGGGAATTTTGTTGCGCGTCAGGTTTTGGCTGCTCTCCGACAGCGGCTCGTAGTAGTCAGACCCCATTAGCAGCGAGTCTTCGATCAAGCAGTCGGCATTTACCCGCTGGCGCAGGCCAATTACCGAATGGTGAATGCGGCAGTTTTTGAGAATGCAGCCTTCGGTAATGCTGGACTGGGTGACATGGCAGTCTTGCAGCTTGTTGGGTGGCAGATAGCGAGCGCGGGTGTAGATCGGCGCGTCTTCTTGATAGAAGCTGAAGTAGGGGTGGGGCTGCTGGGTCAGCGCCAGGTTGGCCTCGTAGAAGGATTCGATGGTGCCGATATCTTCCCAGTAGCCGTCAAACAGATAGGCCTGAACATTGTGATCGCGGGCCGAGGCCGGGATGATTTCTTTGCCGAAGTCGGTTTGGTCAAGGTTTTTGCGCAGCAGGTCGATCAGCACCTGCTTTTTAAACACATAAATACCCATGGAGGCGATGAAGGGCTTCTCCTCCGCCTGGTCTGGGCTAAGCCCCAGGGAGGTGGTGTCCACCTTCATGGCTTCTAGGGCGTCGCCCTTGGGCTTCTCGCTAAAGTCCACCACGCGGCCGCTGTCGTCTACCTTCATCAGGCCAAAGTCTGAGGCCTGCTTGTAGCCGATGGGCACCACCGACAGGGTGATGTCAGCGTTGGTGGCCCGGTGGCGCTGCACAAACAGGCTGTAGTCCATGCGGTAGAGGTGATCGCCGGAGAGGATGATCAAGTCCTCCACATTCCAGGAATCAAACAGCCAGAGGTATTTGCGCACGGCATCGGCGGTGCCCTGAAACCAGCTGGGGCTATCGGGGGTCTGCTGGGCTGCCAGCACCTCCACAAAGCCTTCGGTAAACTGCGAAAATTGGTAGGCGCGGCTGATGTGACGGTTCAACGAGGCGGAGTTGAACTGGGTCAGCACATAGATCTGATTGATGTCAGAGTTGATGCAGTTGCTGACTGGAATATCGATTAAGCGATATTTACCGGCTAAGGAAACCGCTGGCTTAGCTCGAAACTTGGTTAATGGATAGAGGCGAGTGCCGGCACCGCCGCCTAGAATTATGGCCAGAACTGATTTCACAAGATTCCCTCGATAAGCCCCACAAACTGGCCCGCTTTGCACCATTCTTTTTCACATTTATAGTTTGAGGCCGAGGGCACCGGTTGACAAGGGGTCTTGGGGAAGATTGTGATGGAATGTGACTTGCAACACGGTAACTGTTTTCGATGATCCCCATGGGCAGAACTCCACTTCTGGACTTAGATGGGCTTTATCGGAACCCTAATTTTAGAACCTAAATCGCGAGGGCTCTGGTGAAGAGCCATCGGTGACGGCGATGAAAGATTCTGGCCTGGCGGCGATCGCAGTTATCGCCTGTCAGTCAATCCCTGACCACCTTCCCAAACGCTTTAAGAAACAGCCCCTCAGCTTCAGCCCAAATCTCGCCCTTGCCAGAACAGTACAGACGAATTAGTATTAGTTCATGTGTACTTATGGGTGCAGCCGTCCCCACTCACCCAAAGACTAATTCCCAGGGCTGATTCAAGGACGGTGGCCCCAGGCACGGCTGACCCGCACCCCCACGAGATGGACATATACCCATGACCACGACTACCGCCTCCCGCAGCCGCTCCGCCGCTGGTGCGTCTCGGTCTTCGGCTAAAGCTCGCGGCACCGGGGCGACGGCGCTGGTAGCCCCGGTGCTCGCCCTCGATGCCGGCAACTACGACCTCAAATTTTTTGCCGGCAGCGGCCACCCCAAGGCCATCCGTTCTGTGCGCTACCAGCTGCCCCAGGGGCGCGATGCGGTGAGCTTTTCTGAAGCGTCACCCCTGATCGAGCTACCCGATGGTCGTCGCTACCACTTTGGCTCTCAGGCCTACAAGTATCGCCGCCAGCAGCAAACCGTAATCGAAAATAAAGTTGAGCTGGCCAAGCTGCACCTCTACGCCTGCCTAGAGCCGCTGCCCGGCGATGTGGCCGACTACAATCTCAATCTGCACGTTTCCACTCCCGACCCGGCCCGCAACGGAGAAGACATTCGCACCCAGCTGCTCGGTGTCCACGAGTTCATTCGCAACGACATCGCCTTTCGCGTCAATGTCGAGGCGGTAGAGGTGGGGCGCGAGGGCATGGGTGCCTACAACTATGCCAAAACCCAGGGCCTGATTCCGGCCCAGGGCTACACCATCGTCGTCGATATTGGCGGGGGCACCTGGCTCACCCGCCTGGTCGATGCCGACAGCGAAGTGATCGACGAAAACATCATGGATCGCGGCGGCACCTATGAGTTGGCTGCCGCCATTAGCTTTGACCATCGCCTCACCGACCACCTGGGCAGCAGCGCCGACCCCTGCATTGTGATGGATGGCTTTCGCATTGATCACGCCTACGCCGACACCGGCCTAGGCTGGGGTGAATGGCTTGACGAGTACCTCGACCCCTGGTTTAAGGGCATCTTTCAGACTGTAAAGGCCCAGTACACCCCGTACATGCCCAGGGTGACGCGGTTTCTCGTCACAGGCGGCGGCTCTCACCTGATTGCCGATCGCTTGCAAGGCCACGAGCTATTTGCCGTCATAGGAGACCCTCAGTTTGCCAACGTTCGCGGCTTGTTTTTGATGACCGGGGATACCCAACTATGCATGACCACCAAATAGTTTCTAGAACTAGGCCAGATAAGGCCAGGCCAGATGAAACCAGACCAGATAAAACCAGACCAGACAAGGCTAGACCAGATAACAAGGTGCGCCTCAGCCAAGACGTGCTCGAAAAAGCCGATCGCATCGCCGCCGAGTGGGGCCTCAAAAATGCTCGTGCGGCGGTAGAAGCCGTGTTTCGCTGCTACTGCGACGACTACCTCCAGGGTCGCTCTCCTGGGGCTGGCAGTGCCATGGGTCGCGCTGCCAGCAGCGCTTACCTGGGCCGGGAAGATAATTTGCCCCCCTATGGTGAGGCGCAGTTCGCTGCGGCAAAGCGCTCTGCTTCCCCTGCGCCCAAGTGCGAGGCGCTAGATGCCCTAGATCAACTGCTGGCGCTCTAGCCCGTTGCCTGGCGTTGTTGGAGAGACCGCTAGCGATCGCGCTTTAAGCCCTGCTGGATCGGGTCAAACCCGTCGGGAAAGTGGGTCTCTTGGGGGTCGTAGTCGGCGGTGGTCAGGGTCGCCCCGGTGAGATTAGCCGTCTTGAGATTGGTGCCGATCAGCATGGCTCCCCGCAGGTCGGCCCCGGTGAGGTTGGCCTCTGCCAGGTTGGCGTAGCTGAGATCGACCCCTCGCAGGTTAGCGCGGCTCAGGTCGCTGCTGCACAGATCGGCATAGCTGAGGTCGGCTCCTTTGAGGTCGGCCCCAGCCAGATCTGCCTCCGAGAGCATGAGGCTGCTAAAGCTGCGCTGCCCGGCGGCGTAGGCTTGCAGCAGATCGGCGGCGGTGGCAATGTCGGCGGCAGAGGCAGGCTGAGTCATGGCGAGGGTTGGTGTAGACCCTTTCAGCTTAGGGCTGTCTGCGGCTGTAGCCCACAGTTGTAACCATCTTTTAATCGAGGGCGGCGATTATGGTATCTGGGGGAAGGCCTCGCTCCCTAGAGCAATTTTTTCAAACCTGTTAGAGAATCGGCCCAGGGGTGGGGCAGAATTGCTCGGTCTAGCGGTATGCTTAGTCCGTCTAGTTGAGCCATTTTGACCCAGATTGCTGCGTTTATGACCTTATCTCCTGCTTTGGCGGCGGCTCTGTTTATGCCTGCGGCAGCGGGGCTGTTGTACCAATCGATGCAGCCCTACCCCTGGCCCCATCGTCTGCTAGCTCTGGCGCTGTCGTTGATGAGTTTTGAGCAGGCCCACATGGCTCGGGTAGATTTGCGCCATGTCGATTTGGTGGCGCAGCGAATCAGTGATCTGCGGCTGAGACACTTTGATCAGGTGGTAATGCTGACAATTTTTGGGCAGCTGCTGGGTTTTTCGGTGGCCGCAGCCGGGCATTTGGGCTGGGGCATGGCGTTGATTTTAGTCAGCCTGGTGGGGTTTAACCTGGCGGCAACGATTCGTTTAGAGCCGGGCACGGCCAAGCCAATTCAGGCGGCGGGGTGGCGATCGCGCCTCGACGTGCTGACGTTAGATGCGATCGCCCTCCTGCTCGCCCTGCTGTGGATCGCCCAGAAATTCCAGGCTTGGGTAGCCGGGGGGCTGTTTGCCATTGCCGTGCTCTACGGAGCCAGCAAACTGTCGGCCTACATAGCCGCCGCTCGCCAAAAGTCACTGGTTCATGTCGCCCACGCCGCTCAAGAGCATCCACAGACCCCCCAGCAAAATTAGCAGGGCCAAGCCGCCCATAATCCCATCCAGCAGGGTTGCTTCCATCAAATATCTCCCTCTCCTTCAAACAGCGTCTCTAAAGGCATTGCCTCCAGCTTCAATGATTCTTGCAGATAGCGCGACACCACGTCCGACTGGCCGTGGGTGACGTAGACCGTCTTCGCCCCAGTCTCTTTGACCGTTTGGATTAGCCCCGGCCAGTCGGCGTGGTCAGAGAGCACAAAGCCCCGCTCGTAGCCCCGCCGCCGCCGCGCCCCCCGCACCGCCATCCACCCCGAGGCAAAGGCAGTTTGGGGGTGCTTAAACCGCTTCATCCAGCTAGAGCGGTGGCCCGATGGGGGGGCCAGCACCAGGTCGCCCGCGTATTGGTGGGTGTGGGGCATCTCTGAGGTAGGGATGGTCGGCACCATGGCCACCCCCTGCTCGCGGTAGATCTCCGTCAGCGCGTGAACTGCGCCGTGGACGTAGACCGGGCGATCAGTCAACTGCACCAGCTCGCTCAGCACCCGCTGGGCCTTGCCAAAGGCATAGCAAAAGAGAATAGAGGGTCGCTCTGGGTCACCCTGCCACCAGTCGTAGATGCGGCGAACTGTCTCAGCCCCGCTATCCCACCGATAGATGGGCAGGCCAAAGGTGGCCTCGGTGATAAAGGTGTCGCAGGGTACCACCTCAAAGGGCGCACAGGAGGGGTCGGCACAGCGCTTGTAGTCGCCCGACACCACCCACACCTCGTCCTTGTGCTCGACCCGAATTTGAGCCGACCCCAGCACATGCCCCGCCGAGTGAAACGATACCCAGGTGTCGCCCAGCTGGAGGAGATCGCCGTACTCGACCCCTTGCAGCCCCATGTCTTGACCCAGTCGCCGTCGCAAAATCCCCTCCGACTGGGCGGTGGCAATATACTGAGCCGAGCCAGCCCTGGCGTGGTCACTGTGGGCATGGGTAATCAGCGCCGTCTCCACCGACCGCCAGGGGTCGATGTAAAAATCGCCCTTTTCGCAATACAGGCCCTCAGGGCGCACCGAAATCAAAGCCATAGCCACAGCACTCAAAACTAGGGGCGCACATTCTCGTAGCGAATTAGCTGACCAATGGTGTCTCCAGGTACCCTGAGCCGCCAGGCCATTGCTGCCTCAATCGCGGCGGGGGTTTGCAATGGCAGATAGAACTCGAGGGTGCGGGGCACTGGCTTAACCACAATCACCTCAATTGTGAGCGGCGCTGTCGCTGTTCAAGCCCTAGTCTATTTTACAGGGTCTAAATTTCAACGGAGAGGGAGGGATTCGAACCCTCGTTAGGTTTCCCCAAAGCAGTTTTCGAGACTGCCGCATTCAACCACTCTGCCACCTCTCCAAAGGGGCTTAGCCATTCTACCGCTGAAATGGGGCGGGGGGCGACCCTAGCGCTAAAAACCCTGGGACAACTGTCGAGAGTTGAGACCGGCTACGGGGTTATCTTGCTCTGTGCCCTTTGCAGGGGTACCGCAATCCGCGAAGATAAGGGAAGTTAAGCTTCCGCTGATTGACTGCTATGGTGCCTGGTCTGACCGACGATTTGCTAGCTGAGAAACTGTTAGACCTGGCTTTGCGGCGGGGGGCCGAAGCGGCGGAGGTGCTGCAATCGCGATCGCGATCGCGCCCCGTATTTTTTGAAGCCAACCGCCTCAAACAGCTAGAAAGCTCTGCCGCCCTGGGCACGGCCCTGCGACTGTGGGTCAATGGTCGCCCTGGGCTGGCGGTGGCCTACGGCAATGTAGACCCCGAGGCCATTGTTGACAAAGCTCTGGCCATTAGCGCCCTCAACGAGGCCGAAACCATTGACTTGGTTGGCAACACGGGCCACCACTACCCCAACATGGGCCAAGAGGTGCCCGTAGAGCAGCTGATCGAGTGGGGAGAGGGCATGATTGATCGGATTCGCACGGCCTACCCCGAGGTAATCTGCGGTGTCGATGTGGAGTGCGATGTGGAGACCACCCGCATTCTCAACAGTCGGGGGCTAGACTGCCGCTATAGTGACGCCACTCTGAGCAGCTATCTGTCGGCAGACTGGGTACGGGGCGATGATTTTTTAAGCGTTAGCGACGGCCAAACCCAGCGCGACAGCCTGGCGGTTGATACCCTGGTCGACCAGGTGTTGCAGCGGCTGGCCTGGGCCGAGCAGTCGGCGGCGGTCGAGTCGGGGCGCATGCCGGTGATTTTTACCGCTAAGGCCGCCGACATGGTGTGGGAGACAATCCAGTCGGCCCTCAGCGGCAAACGGGTCGTCGAGCGATCGTCTCCCTGGAGCAACGCCCTAGGGGAACAGATGACTTCGCCCCGCATTACCCTGCGGCAAGACCCGGCGGCGGGGCCCTTTAGCTGTCCCTTTGACGATGAGGGCACCCCCACCCAGCGGCTGGTGTTTATCGACCAGGGGGTGGTGACGCTGTTTTACTGCGATCGCGCGGTGGGGCGTACCCTGGGCGGTGGCTCGACGGGCAACGGCTTTCGCCCCGGCCTGGGCAGCTACCCCACCCCCAGCCTTTACAACACGCTGGTTCAGCCCGGCGACAAATCTCTCGATCAGCTGATTGCCGGCATTGACAACGGCCTATTGGTCGATCAAATCTTGGGCGGCGGGGCCGGCATTGCGGGCGATTTTTCGATCAATGTTGACCTGGGCTACCGCATTCACCGGGGCGAACTGGTGGGCCGGGTCAAAGACACCATGGTGGCAGGCAATATCTACACCGCGCTCAAAAACAGTGTAGAACTGGGCAGCGACGCCGACTGGAATGGCTCCTGCTACACGCCCTCGGTGCTGCTGGAGGGGTTATCAATCACCAGCGGCCAATAGGAAAATCTAGGGCTGAGTCCCGAGGAGATATTCGGGGAGATATTCGGGGTCGGCCTTAGGATCACTCCTCCACCCGATAGCCGAAGTCTTCGAGGCGGCCGCGAGACTGTCGCCACTTGGGTACGACTTTCACAAACAGTTCCAAATACACCTGACCCATCACTAGCTTTTGGATCTGCTGGCGGGCGTCGGAGCCGATCACCTTCAGCATGCTGCCCTTTTTGCCGATCAGAATGCCCTTCTGCGAATCGCGCTCGACGTGGATGGTGGCGAGAATGCGGGTGATGTTGGTGTCTTCTTCCACGCGGTCAATGGCGATCGCCACCGAGTGGGGCACTTCTTCTCGGGTGTTGAGCAAAATCTGCTCGCGAATCAGCTCGCCCATGATGAAGCGCTCGGGCTGGTCGGTGACCAGGTCGGGGGGGTAGTAGTAGGGGCCGCAGTCGAGCTGGTCGATCAGCATGGCCAGCAGGGTGTCGAGGCTGGTTTCGTGCAGGGCCGAAAACTTCACCAGGGGCCAGCCGTGGGCGTCGGCCAAGCCCTGGTAGCTGGCGTCGAGGGCGGCGATCGCATCCCCGTCCTCCTCCGGCTGCTGGTCGATCTTGTTCATGCCCAAAATTACCGGGCCACTGCTGTGGGCCAGCAGCTCGGCCACAAACTGGTCGCCGCGCCCCATGTCGACGCTGCCGTCCACCACCAGCAGGGTGGCATCCACCGAGTTGATCGCCATGCGGGCGTTTTTGACCAAAATTTTGCCCAGCTCGTGGTGGGGCTTGTGGATGCCGGGGGTATCGACAAAAATGATTTGCGCCTGGTCGTTGGTCAAAATACCCCGCAGGCGGTTGCGGGTGGTCTGGGCGGTGGGGGAGGTGATCGCCACCTTTTGGCCCACCAGGGCATTCATCAGGGTCGATTTGCCCACGTTGGGGCGGCCCACAATGCCCACAAAGCCTGACTTAAACCCCTCCGGAGAGGTGGGGATGGCGCTATAGCCGACCGGGTCAAAGGAATCCACCATACTAATAGCCCGTGACGTGAACGATGACCTCGCGGGCCGACCCCCGCGCCCGATGTTCCCAGAGATAAATGCCCTGCCAGGTGCCCAGACCCAGCCGCCCCTGGGCCACCGGAATCGTCTCGCTGGTGTGGGTCAGCACCGTGCGAATGTGGGCGGGCATGTCGTCGGGGCCTTCGGTGCTGTGGATGTAGTGGCTGCCCTCGGGCACCAGCTGGGCCAAGAAATTCTCTAGGTCTACCAGCACGTCGGGGTCGGCGTTTTCTTGAATGATCAGGCTGGCGGAGGTGTGGCGCAAAAATACCGTACACAGACCCGTCTCCACCGCCGAGGCGCGCACCACCTGCTCCACCTCGGCGGTGAACCGCTGGAGAGCTTTGCCCTGCGATCGCAGAGTCAGCACCTGCTGATAGTGGCGGGTGGCGGTGGTGGCTGTCATCGACCAATCCTCAGAGTAGACCGTTCTCTATCTTGTCAGAATTAGTCACCACCGTAAAAAATACCTGACGTTTCTACACCTGGCAGGTGAGCGATGTCAGGCAAATCTGACCCTCAAAATCCTGAATTTCCCTGTCCCTAAAGACCGTCTACGCTGATTGGCACCAGCTTACCCTGGGCCGTCAGCCCCAGACGCATGGGCGCATTCGCCAGAATTGTCTGGCCGGTGAGCGAGCACACCTGCTCACGCTCGGCCACGGCCCCAAAGCTGGCGCAGATGTCGTCGAGCTGCACTTGCTCCTGGCCCTGCTCCACATGCTGCCAAAGAATGTCGCGAATCAACGCCTGATAGCCCCGGTTGCCGGCCAGGGCCTTGAGTTTTTCCTTCAGCGATCGCTCTAGGCGAATGCTGGTAACTTCCATCTCAGTGGTTGAAACGCGAGTTAGGGTTGGCATCGGCGGGCACACCTCCAAAAAGAACAAGGGCAAAAGGGACAACGGCAAACAGGTATATAAAAACGCGCGGCCCGTCACAACGTCGGTCACAACGTCGCGACATCTGTCACTTCTATCACTAGGGCTATCACTAAGAACAGCTGCCCCTAACTAACAGTTTAGACAGGCTAGACACGTTTGTATTACAGATGTAGTATTATCCCTATTCGAGGGTTTCCGTCAAGCCTCAGCGCCAGTTTTTCATAGAGTCAGCCAGCTAGCGATTCCTAGGCTTGCCCGCCCCCTCGACTGCTCCCTAAGCCTCGATTTTCTTTACGCTTGAGGAATTCCACCATGGAACTGATCTTGTCTACTGGCACCGCGTTAACTATCGCCACCACCTCGGGCGATGCTGGCCAGCTGGGCATGGCGGTGGGGTTCGACGGCGGTTTTAGGGGCCGAATTAGCCTGCTGGTCTGCCCCCGGCTGGGGGCCATCCTGGGCGATTTCCGCAGGGGCAATCTCTTTAAACGAGATCCCCATCGGGGCGATCGCCCCTGGTGCGTTCAATCGGGCGCTCAACTGGGCGCTCAACTGGGAGACCTCTACCTGTGGTTCTGGCAGTTCCTCGGGTTAACGGGATGCCTGGCCCTGGGCGATCGCCGCTACCGGCGACCCCTCCACTATTTCTTTCAGCACTCTGGGTCTCAGCACTCTGGGTCTCAGCGATCTAGATCTCAGAGATCAGTGTCTCAGCATTAACCTGACCTCAAAACTGGGTTAGCGCCTTGGGCCACACCCTATGGGGATAGCCAATGTTGGCTGATCTTTCTTCATAGGTGCTCTAGGCGCGATCGCGTAGCCCTTCGGCAGCCAGCCGAGGGCTTGGATGCACTGGCGCGGCGGCACCTGAGAGGCCTGGAGCAGGCCCGTGGGCCGCCGCCGCTGCCCTACTGCAAAGACACAGCGGCCACAATTATTTGACTATGGTTCACAAGTACTAAAGGCATGAGGGATCATGTTGAAGCTGACCTATTCCGATGCAGATTTATTGATTGAACGGTTAGACCTCAGCGTTGAGGCCATGGTGGCCCAGCGCAGCATTGTCGCCCTGCGGGCTGGGCAGCCCTTGATGGTGCAGCCCGGTTCTGGCTCCTTTGCCCTGCCCTCCGACCTGACGGTGGCGCTGGGCGGCAGCGGGCTAGAGGTCACCCCCTGCGACTACGACTGGCTAGAGGTCACCCTGCGGGGTACCTGGCTCACCGACTACAACACCAGCGCCGAGGGCATTTTGGTGGTTGAGCTGGGCGCAGCTCTAGAGCGGCAAATTGTTGCCCTGTGGCTGCGCAGCCTGAGCTGGGTGGCGGCCCCCTGCTCCCAGGGGGGCTAAACCTGTGCTCTTATCGCCCAGGCTTTGCAGTACCGTAGAAAACAGGGGCCAGCCCTTCCTAACCCCACTGCTTTGCTGCAACCCATGCTTTTTTGTAACCCAACCCCCGACAAGACAAGGAGATATTAACAATGGCTGACGCTGCAACCTACCTCACCCTCACCGCCGACAACTTTGAGGCCGAGGTGCTACAAAGTGATGTGCCGGTACTGGTCGATTTTTGGGCGGCCTGGTGTGGGCCCTGCCGGATCATGAACCCGATTGTCGAAGAACTGGCCGAGACCTTTGCCGGTCGCGCCAAGGTGGCCAAGCTCAACGTCGATGAAGAAGACGCCCTAGCCCTCCAGTTCCACGTGATGGCGATTCCCACCCTGATCTTCTTTCAAAATGGGGAGCAGGTCGACACCGTTGAAGGGGTGGTCGCCAAAGATGACCTGATAGCGAAGCTGGAGTCTCTGGTAACGGCCAGCTCAGTAGCGTAAGGCAAAGGACATGCGTTGAAATAAAGTACCGAACGCGTTGGTCAATGTAGGGTGCATAACGCTAAGGCAAGGCTCCGCCAACGCGGAGCAATGCACCAGCAGGAAAGATGGAAATTGGTACCTTATTTTCTTGCGAGCCCCCAAAAGCGTAAGTCAAGAATTACTGCACCCCTGGGGCCACAGCACCGCTGCGGCTCTATTTTTTTTGGGCTGATGGTTTAAGCGAGGCCAGGCGGTGCAGAATCAGCGCTAGATCCCTTGCTAAAAGCGGCTGCGTGGCCGGAGTCAGCGGCGGAATGTGGATAAACAACGCCTGCATTGGCCAGCGGTGTTGAGCGATCGCCCCCAGCAGCCGATAATACAAATGGTTGCACACATAGTCACCGGCACAGTCGCTAATCGCCGTCAGGTGGGTGTCAGCTATCAGATCGTCTAAGGGTAGCGACGTGGATACCGCCAGATCGTCGGCCCTGCCGTAGCGCTCTAGGTGCAGATGGCTGCGCCCCTCGGCCATGCCGCAGCACACCACTACCCCAGACTGTCGCTCAACAGCCTTAGCAATCACCCGAATCGGGGCCAGCTCAAAACTGACCGGAATCTGGCGCATAACCGTGGTGCCACCGGGAATCTGCTGTTGGTTTTGCAGGTGGGCCACCAGGTCATCGGCGGCGTTGGAGGGCTGGTGGGCGCGCCAGGGGGCGAAGGTGGTGAGCAGCATGGGAGTGGGGAAGTGGGG
>QBMN01000142.1 GCA_003241845.1 Shackletoniella antarctica
CCCCCTTACTCCCCCTCTTCCCCCTGTGAGCCTAAAAACCCTCGTCCAAAATTCCCTTAAGTCCTTTAGCTTTTCGCCCAACGGCGTTTCATCTAGCGGCAGCTCAGCCTTCTCTCCGGCTCAGTTTGACACCGATGTGATGACCACCTACGGGCGCTTCCCCATTGCGCTGACCAAGGGCCGAGGCTGCTTCGTGTGGGATGACCAGGGTCGCCGCTACCTAGACTTTGTGGCGGGCATTGCCACCTGCACGCTGGGCCACGCCCATCCGGCCATGGTCGAAACGGTGACTAAGCAGATTCAGACCCTGCATCACGTGTCGAACCTGTACTACGTGCCCGAGCAGGGGGCGCTGGCCCACTGGCTGGTCGAGCATTCCTGCGCTGATCGCGTATTTTTCTGCAACTCGGGGGCCGAGGCCAACGAGGGGGCGATTAAGCTGGCCCGCAAGTACGCCCACACCCAGCGCGGCATCGCTAACCCGCTGATCATCACCGCCCATGCCAGTTTCCACGGGCGCACCCTGGCCACCGTTACCGCCACGGGCCAGCCCAAATACCAGAAAAACTTTGACCCGCTGATGCCGGGCTTTGCCTACGTGCCCTACAACGACATCGCCGCCCTAGAGGCGCTGGTGGCCGAGTTCGATGCCGAAACGCCCCAGGTGGCGGCGATTATGCTCGAAGCCCTCCAGGGCGAGGGGGGTGTGTGCCCCGGCGATGTCGCCTATTTTCAACGCATTCGCCAGATCTGCGACGAAAAGGGCATTCTGCTGATTCTTGACGAGGTGCAGGTGGGCATGGGCCGCACCGGTAGCCTGTGGGGGTTTGAGAACCTGGGCATTGAGCCGGATATTTTCACCTCGGCCAAGGGGCTGGGGGGCGGCATCCCCATCGGGGCGCTGCTGTGCAAGGCTTCCTGCGCGGTCTTTGAGCCAGGCGACCACGCCAGCACCTTTGGCGGCAACCCCTTTGCCTGTCGGGTGGGCCTCACAGTCTGCGAAACCCTGGAGTCTGAAAATCTGCTGGACAACGTCAAGCAGCGCGGTGAACAGCTGCGGTTTGGGTTGCAGCGGCTGGTGCAGCAGTATCCGGCCCTGCTAGAGCAGGTGCGCGGCTGGGGGCTGATCAACGGGCTGGTGCTACAACCCGAGGCGGTGGTGACCTCGATAGATATTGTTAAAGCCGCCATGGGCGAGGGGCTGCTGCTGGTGCCCGCCGGGCCGCAGGTGGTGCGCTTTGTGCCGCCGCTCAACGTCAGCGCCGATGAGGTGCAGCAGGCGCTCATGGGCGTAGAAAAGGCGATCGCCACGGTGATCAAACGCCAGAGTTTGTAGGGTCGCAGGGGCTGGGTCAACCCAGCAATTGATCGCCTGAATCCGCCTCATTGTCTAAGCTGCCTGAGTTCTGGCCTGCCTCACCCTTGGGCAGCAGCACATTGGCCACCTCTGGAAAATGCTGTCGCATACAGCCATCGCAAACGCCGTGGGTAAACTCTACGGCGGTATGTTGTTCAATGAATTTTTCTACCGTAGACCAGTAGCCCTAATCGCTGCGAATGCCTTTGCAGTAGAAACAGATCGGCACCAGCCCGGCCATCAGATCAATTTTGTCTAAAGCCGTAGCCAGCTGAGCCAAAACCCGCTGAAGCTCCATTTGCATGACCACCTGACGGGCCAGGGCTGCCAGGGTTTTTTGCTGCATCTCCGACAGCTCCCTCGGCTGGTGATCGATCACGCACAGTGTTCACAAGATTTGACAGCACTTAACATCCAGAATTTTGCCCCCCATCCCCGATCCGATAACAAAACCTAGAAAAACGATATGCTAGGTCTGTTTTTAAGTCATAGGCAGGGCGATGGCACGGCAGCGGGCATTTTCGGGCACCCCTTGGGAAGAGCAGGTTGGCTACTGCCGTGCCCTGCGGGTGGGCCAGCAGGTCTTTGTCTCAGGCACCTCCCCCAGCGACGGACAGGGGGGCACCTTTGCCCCTGGCAACGCCTACGCCCAGACCCAGCGCTGTTTTGAGATTATCCAACAGGCCCTGGTAGAACTTGGGGCCGATCTCAGCGATGTGGTCAGAACCCGCATCTATGTCACCGATATGAGCCGCTGGGAAGAGGTTGCCCGCGCCCACCAAGAGCGCTTTGCCGACCACCCCCCCTGCAACACCATGGTTGAAATTTCGGCGCTGATCAACCCCGACATGCTGGTCGAGATTGAGGTAGAAGCGCTGTGCGAGGCTGCCCCAGCGCCGCCGTCACGGCCCCAGGGTATGATTTTGGGTCGCCCCATTCAGCCGACGGCCTTTCCGCCCATGACGGGCACCGACCTCGATGAGGGCGGCCTCGACTAGGTTGGCTGTATTGATTGGCAAAATTGACCAGCCAGCCCCTAATCTTCATAGGCCACCGGAAAGCGCCCTTCGCCTGCCGCCTTCATTAGGTACTCATAGTCCTGTTCGTTTTGGTCGGCGTAGGCTGCGGCAAAGGTCACCATGGCCCTGGCTAGGGAGTTGCCTTTGCCCACGTAGCCCGAGAGCATAGCGGCGTCGCCCGACTTGGCGTGGGCCAGAGCTAAGGCCCAGCCGCAGAGGGCGCAGTAGTCGGGCAGATTAGCCACCTGAAATTTGCCGGGTTCGAGCTTAAAGCCGCCCTTCATGTCGCGCAGCTGACGAATGTAGTAGTGAATGCCCTCTAGCTCGCCCCAGCCCAGAAAAATATCGGGAGAACCCTGGATCAGCTTCTGGCCGATCACCACCCGCCTGCCCTCGTGGTTGTCGGGCAGGCGATAGTCGCATAGCGCCTCTGAGTAGGGAGCCAGCACCGAGGCCTGAGCCTCTTTGACCTGCAAGAACAGTGGGTCGCTGGCGTCTTTGCCCTCTAGGTAGATCACCCAGCAGCGGGTGCCGACGCTGCCCACCCCGACCACCCGCCGGGCCACGTCGATTACCCGGTAGCGCGACAGCAAAAACCGGCGATCGCCGCCGAGCGACTCAAAGTAGTCTTGCAGCAGCCGCTCTAGCGATGCCGCCATGGCCGATTCTTCGAGGGTTTCGGCCCGCACTACGAGCGGGGGGTCTTCAATAATGTGGTGGCGGTCATCCACCAGATCGGTCATCTGATCGAGCACCTGCAGGTGGTTGCGATCGCGGGCCTTGGCCAGCATGCGCTGGGTATATTTCTCAGCGCTGTCGGGCAGCTTTTGCAGCAGTTCTTCATCGGTAATGGTGTCGTACCACAGATCGAGATAGCCCATGTCGGCATAGGTGCGCAGGTGTTCGGCATAGGAGACCACCGTGGCCTGTACCGCCGCTTCGCAGAGGGCGCGATCGCCCCCCAGATGGCGGCCGGCCACTACGGCACTGGTCGCCAGCCGTTTCAAGTCCCACTCCCAGGGGCCTGGGTAGGTATCGTCGAAGTCATTGATGGCAAACACCAGGTTGCGCTCGGCTGAGGCAAACACCCCAAAGTTAGACACATGCATATCGCCACAGGTCTGCACAGAGATGCCCGTAGTGGGGGCAGCGGCATTGTCTGCCATCATCACCGCCGCTGACCCCCGCAGGTAGGCAAAGGGAGAGGCCAACATGCGCCCGTGGCGAATGGGCACCAGCTCTGGCACGCGGTTTTTGGCCTGGGTCTTGAGCACCTCAACCAGGTCGGGGCGATTTTTGGGCGGCGCGTAGACCCCCAGCTCAGAGCGTTTAACTCGCTGGCGTAACGCTTTGCCTGCCGCGATCCGATCGCTCACCGACTGATAGGCTGGAACCGGAATATCAGCAGCGGGGGGAGTAACTGCGGCCATGAACAAGCAAAATCGAAGGTATAGACCTGTACAGTAGCACTGCGGGCAGATTCAGCCCCTAGTTCCCCTAATTCAAAGAGAGACTCTACCCTCGTACCTAGGATCGCCCGCAAAACGGATCGCCCGCAAGATCTGTGGCCTAGCCAGGTACTGCTCAGCCTATGCCCCCACCACTAGCTGCGACCCTAGGCCTGACCAGCCGGCAAATCTACAGCAGCCTGAAACGCATCCCAGGCCAGAATGTCCTGCAACAGCGCCCGGTAGCCCGCCACATTGGGGTGCAGACCGTCGGTAGATATCAACGGCAGCCACCAGGGTTCACCCCTACCTAGCCACAGGTTGAGCACATCCAGGTAGGGAATGTTGTGGCTGGTGCAGGCCAGGCGGGTGGCCTCGCGGTACTGCCGCTGATCGCTGTGGGCGTAGTACAACACCTCTGAAAACGGCATCGCCTGCTCGTTCACCGGGGTCATACCCACAAACAGCACCGGGCACAGCTGCCGCGCCTGGTTTAGCAGGTCGTTGAGGTCTGACTGAAATTCGTCAAAGCTGGTGCGGTGGCGGCCCAGGGGGGTACCTACCCGCGCCGAATCGTTCATGCCCACCGACAAAATCAGCAGCTCGGGCAGGCGATTGCGCAGCTCACCCCGGTAGCGAAACTCCTGATCGAGGCGCTGTTTTACCTGGCTCACCCCGTCGCCTCGCACCCCCAGGTTGTAGAACACTGCGCCGGGGCGACCTGGAGCCATAGTCAGACGGCGCAGGCGCTCTACCCAGCCGCCGCCTTCGGGGTCGCCAAAACCATAGACCAGGCTGTCGCCGATCACCAGTACTTTTTGGGGATGGGTTTGTTTAAAGGTGATCCCTGGGGCCGGGCCGGGGTGGGAAGCAAGCATAGAAAGCAGTGTAGAAGTTAGTCGTCAGTGGGCCAGTCTGTTTTAACCAGCCTGCTTTAAATTGTTTACATATTACCCCCTAGGGTGTCCAGTGCCAGAGATGGTCTTTACCCCAGCGACAAAATCCCAGCGACAAACTCCAGCGGCAAAAAAGAGCGATCGCGTCAGGCTCAAACCCTTGGCTTTGCCGTAGGCTGTAGGAAGTCGCACAAGCCATACCGACCCTAGCCGAATATTTCAGCCAACAGCCATATTTCAGCCAACAGCCATTAGCCAAACATTGAGCAAAACCATGGAGCACGGTCTAGCAAACGGTAGCGAATCTGGGCGCGAACCTATCTCCAAAAGCTGGCTGACCCGCTGGTGGGACAGCTTGAACCCGATCGCTAAGTCTGCCATGGCGCTGCTGGCGACGCCGCTGCTGCTGCTCAACGTGTGGGCGGTGTCTATTATCTTTGGCTATTTCCGCTCGATCTTGGTGACGGTGCTGATTGCCGCCCTGCTGGCTTTTTTGCTCAGCTACCCCATGGCCCGGCTCGAAAAGCTTGGCCTCAGGCGCGGCCTGGCGGCCACCCTGGTGCTGGTGCTGGCGCTGGTCAGCGTTTCGGCCCTGGCCATTACCGTGCTGCCCTTTGTGATTGACCAGGGCCAGCAGCTGGTGGTGCGCCTGCCCGACTGGTTTGACTCGGGCAAAACTCAGCTGATGATGCTCGATGGTCAGATGGCCGAGTGGGGCTGGCCCATCAACCTAGACGGCCTGATTACCCAAACCAGCGATCGCCTCAAGCGCGAGATTCAGTCGATTGCGGGGGAGGCTCTCAACCTCACCATCAACGTGGCGGTGTTCACCGCCAACAAGCTGCTCGATGTGGTGCTCACCATTGTGCTCACCTTCTACCTGCTGCAGCACGGCGAAGAAGTCTGGGGCGGCGTGGTCAGTCTGCTGCCCAGTCGGCTTCAGCGGCCCTTTTCTGACATTCTGCGCCAGAGTTTTCGCAACTACTTTCTGGGGCAGTTTATTGTGGCCAGCTGCTTCGGCACTGCGCTAACGATCATTTTTGGGCTGCTCAATGTGCCCTTTGGTTCGCTGTTTGGGCTCACCGTGGGGCTGCTGGCCCTGGTGCCCTTTGGCGGTACCGTCGGGCTGATTATCGTCACCCTGCTGGTGGCGCTACGAGACATTAAAATTGCCATTCCCATGCTGGTGGCGGCGGTAATTGTGCAGCAGCTGGTAGAAAACGGCATTGCCCCACGGGTGCTGGGCAGCGTCACCGGGCTTAACCCCTTCTGGGTATTTATTGCAATTTTGTCGGGGGCTAGGGTGGGCGGCCTCCTGGGGGTAATTGTGGCCGTGCCCGCCGCCGTCATCATCAAAGAAGCGCTGCTAGCCCTGCGCCAGGCTCAGCAAACAGCCCCGGTCGCCGCCACCACCCCGGCCCCGGCCGCGGCCCTGCCCTAGAGCTTTCCCCGACGGCCATTGGGCATGACCGTAGACCAATTGGTGCGGGCAGAGTCTAGCTGATCGTCAGAGATTAACGCGCCGGTCAGGTCAGCCCCGCAGAGGTTGGCCCCGCGCAGATTGGCGTTGGAGAGGCAGGCGCGGGCCAGGTTAGCGCCCCGCAGGTCGGCCCCCTCTAGGTTGGCGTAGTGGAAGTAGGCCTTAACCAGCTTGGCATTGCGGAGGGTAGCCCGGCTGAGATTGGCGCGGCCAAAGTTGGCGTTGCTCAGGTCAGAGCCTTGGAAGTTGGCGCTGGGCAGCTTCGACTGGTTAAAGTTGATCTCCCCCAGCAGGGTGCGTTGCAGATCGAGATCTTTAAAAACTTGCAGCGAAAAGTCGCGGCGACCCTTGGTGTACTTTTGTTTGACATCGTCAGAAGACAGGGCGGTGGCGGCCCTGGGTAGCGGCGTGGGCGAGCCGTTGCGGCCCGGCCCCAGGGGGGTGCTCTTTGGCCCCGAGTGCGATCGCTCGCGCCGGGCGCGAATCGCCGCCGCCATGCGAGACGAGGGCGACCCGCCAGAATAGCCCATGCCCGGCTGGGGCGAGGAACCGCTGACTGGCCCGCTGCCGCTGGTGTATCCGCTGGTGGTGGGGCCGCTGGTGGTGGGAAAGGCCATATTTTGAGCCAGGCCTTCCATGTAGGGCTCAAGGTCTAGATCACGATGGATCGACTCCACTGTTTGGTAACGGTGCTTCACCGAAATCTCCAGCATTTTTTGCAGCACTTTGGCGAAGTGATCGCTAATGTGGATCTGCTCACGCCAGAGGAGTTCTCCGGTGTTGGGGTCGTAGCTCATGTCTTTGGGAGCCTTGGCCGACAGCAGGTAAATGCAGGTCACCCCCAGGGCATAAATATCGCTGGCGTACACCGGGCGCATGGCCATTTGCTCGGGCGGCGCGTAGCCGGGGGTGCCAATGGCGTAGGCGGTGAGGGCGGTTTGGTCAGAGCTGGCCGCCAAGGCCGGGTTGACCTTATCCTTTACGGCCCCAAAGTCAATCAGCACCAGTTTTTTATCCTGGTCGCGGCGAATGATGTTGGCGGGTTTGATGTCGCGGTGAATCACGTGGTTGTCGTGGACGTACTGCACCATCGACAAAATCTCGCACAGGAACTGCTTCACCCCAGCTTCGGTAAAGGGGCCACCGCGCTTGACCTCCTGCTGAAGGGTAAGGCCGTTGATATACTCCTGCACCAGAAAGAACTCTTGCTCGCTCTCAAAGTAGTCGAGCAGGCGGGGCAGCTGAGGATGATTGCCGATCATGCCCAGAATCTTGGCTTCTCGCTTAAATAGGTCCCGCGCCATCTCGAGAATGTGGGGCGCTTCGGTGGAGGGACGCAGCTGCTTGACCACACAGGGAGGCTTGCCGGGCAGTAGCTCGTCACGGGCCAAAAAAGTAGCCCCAAAGCCGCCCCGCCCCAGGGCGCGAATCATTCGATAGCGGCCCCGCAGCAGTAGCTCGGCCCCACAGGACTGACAATGGCTCACCGTGGGGGGATTTTTAGGCTTTGAACAGTCAGGGTTGATGCAGTAGCTCATGCGGCCCAGGGTTGTGGGTATCTAGAAGCGGCTTGCAGGCCGCCTCTGGGATTGGGTTAGCCAGTAGCAAGGGCAGTTGACCGGGGCAGCCACAGCGTCGCAATCATGCGGGTTGTGAGGATTACACCGATTCTGTAATGCCACATTACCCCAATTGTTCCCTGTTTCAGAGAGGGGTCATAGCATTCATCCAAGGGATATATACATTCCCTAGAAATCGAGGGGAATGTAAAAAGTCCGTAAATCTCTGTCTGTAGTTCTCATCTCGAGCTAGGGGCGGGCGGGGGAGCTTGGGTAGATGCAAGGCCCACAGGGTAGAATGTTTGGGCTATAAACCACAGCGTTCTAGACTTTCTAGCGATTCTTTCTAGCGATTTAAGACAGCCCCACCATGCGCATATCCCTCAACTGGCTCAATGAATATGTCAATGTTCAGCTTTCGCCCGAAGCCTTGGCTGCGGCCTTAACCATGGCCGGGTTTGAGGTCGAAGACATTGAGGATAGGCGCACCTGGGCCGATGGCGTAGTGGTGGGTCGAGTGGTAGATCGCACCCCCCACCCCGATGCCGACAAGCTCAGCGTCTGTCAGGTGGATATTGGTCAGCCCGATAGGTCAACTATAGTGTGCGGGGCCGCCAATGTGCGGGCCGACATCTACGTGGCGGTGGCCACCGTAGACACCTATCTGCCGGTGGTCGATCTGACGATTAAGCCCCGCCAGCTGCGGGGCGTGCCCTCGGCGGGCATGATTTGCTCCCTGGCTGAGCTAGGGTTGGCCAAGGATTCTGAAGGCATTCATATTTTTGTGGCCGATACTCTGGTTGATACTCTGGCGGTGGGGCAGGATGTGCGCCCGCTGCTGGGTCTAGACGACGTGATTTTGGATGTAACCTCGACCGCCAACCGGGCTGATGCCCTGAGTCTGGTGGGCATTGCCCGCGAGGTGGCGGCGATTACCGGAGAGACGCTGCACCTGCCCGTCACTAAAGCCCCGGTCATACCCGACAGTGCAGCGGCTCCGGCAATTTCTCTCAGCGATGAGAAAGCCTGCCCGATCTACATCGGCACGGTGTTGGAGAATATTGCTCTCGGCCCCTCGCCCCTGTGGTTGCAGCAGCGGCTGGTGGCGGCGGGCACCCGTCCGATCAATAACGTGGTGGATATCACGAACTATGTGCTGCTGGAGTGGGGTCAGCCGCTCCATGCCTTTGACCGCGATCGCCTGCTGTCTACGGGTGAGAGCCTGGCCCTTGGGGTTCGCTATGCTCGGCCCGACGAAACCCTGGTGACCCTAGACAGCCAAAAACGCCAGCTCGCCCCCGAGACGCTGCTGATTACGGCCAACGACCAGCCCGTGGCCCTGGCAGGGGTGATGGGCGGTGAGGCCACTGAGGTACACAATGGCACCCAGGCGGTGGTGCTAGAGGCGGCTTTCTTTGACGCGGCGGCGATTCGCAAGTCGGGCCGCAGCCAGGGGTTGCGCACTGAGGCCTCGGCCCGCTATGAACGCGGGGTAAACCCTGCCGAGCTGAGGCTAGCCTGCGATCGCGCCCTGCAGCTCCTCCAGGAGCTAGCTGGGGCCACTGTCGTCGCCCAAACCACCGGCACTACAGCCCTCGGAGCCACCCTTCCCGAGCGGATAATTGCCCTGCGGCTGAGCCGGGTGGCCCAGCTGCTGGGGCAGGTTACCAACCTGGGCGACACCCCCCAAAATCTGCCTGGGGCCACCGTGCAAACGCTGCTAGAAACCCTCGGCTGCGGGGTAGCACCTAGCGCTGACCCCAACCTGTGGGCGGTGACGGTGCCCCCCTACCGCTACCGTGACCTAGAGCGCGAAGTCGACTTAATTGAAGAAATTGCCCGCCTCTACGGCTACAGCCACTTCGCCGACACCCTGCCCCAGCGGGCCGTGGGTGGCTACCTGTCTTTAGAAGCGGCCCTCAGCCGTCAGGTGCGGGCCACCCTGCGGGCGGCGGGGCTAACGGAGCTGCTGCACTATTCGCTGACCAAGCCGATCTCAGATCGCCAGGTGACCCTGGCCAACCCCCTGTTCCCGGAGTATTCTGCCCTGCGGCAAGACCTGGTGGATGGGCTAATCGACGCCTACGCTTTTAACCTCAACCAGGGCAATGGCCCCCTCAGCGGTTTTGAAATTGGCCACATTTTTTGGCAAGACGACGAGGGCATCCATGAGGCCCAGGCCCTAGGGGGCATTGTGGGCGGCGACGGCAGGTCGAGCCAGTGGGTCACCAGCGGCCAAGACCAGCCCCTCACCTGGTATGAGGCCAAGGGCCTGCTCGACAGTGTGTTTAATCGCCTAGGTCTGGCGGTTGACTACCGCGCCGACAGCAGTGACCCTCGCTTTCACCCAGGGCGCACGGCATCGCTATGGGTGCGGGGGCGGCTGGAACTGGGGCGGTTTGGCCAGCTGCACCCCCAGCTGCGGCAGCAGCGCCAGCTGCCAGCGGCGGTGTATGTGTTTCAGCTCAACTGGGCAGCGCTGGAAACCTGCCTAGTGCCGGGGCTGCAAAAGTCGGCCAAGTTTAAGGTCTACTCGACCTTTCCGGCCAGCGACCGCGACCTGGCCTTCTACGCTCCGGTGGAGGTTTCCGTGGCCGATCTGCAAGCGGCCATGGGCAAGGCCGGGGGCAAACTGCTGGAGTCTGCGGCTCTGTTTGACGAATACCGGGGCGAAAGCGTACCGGCGGGGCAGCGCAGCCTGGCCTTTCGACTGGTGTACCGTTCCCCCGACCAGACCCTCACCGACGAAACCGTAGACCCCGTACACCAAAAAGTGCGGGCTACCCTAGAGAAACAGTTTGGGGTGGCGCTGCGCAGCTAGCCACGATTGAGGAGATTTCCAGCCGTAGGGTGGGCACTGCCCACCTTTGGAAAACTATTTTCCAGAAGTCGCCTAAGCAGCTCAGCTGCTGACCACCAGCCAAACATAGGCTAGGGCACCCAGGGCTGTCACCCCCGCTAGGGCATCGCCCTGGCGAGCGATAAAAGCCTGAAAGATCGCCCAGGAGTCGCGCAGCAGCTGTCGCCGGGTTTGGCCCAGCTCGACCATCAGCGCCTTGACCTGGGCGTTGACTTCTTTGGGGGTGAGCTCGTTGCGGCGGTAGGCGGCTTCGAGCTGATCTAGCTTGCGCCAGTAATCTCGGGTGGCACCGATCAGGTCAGGAATCATCTGTTAACTTTTGTAACTATGTTGTTGACAGTCTAACGCTCCGCTGATTTTGAGGTGTCTGCACAGAGGCATAGGTGAGTCTATTTCTTCCTCACTCTCGCCGATTCGACTGCTTTCTCCAGTCGGTGAATATATGGCCGGGCCTTGTCTGCGGTGGGGTTGACCCAGGGGGCCACGGGCGGCTGGTCTATGCTGATAGATGTACCTCTCACCTGCCGGAGAGGTCTGTTGAGCCCTATTTCTCTAGTTGTTGCGCCATGTTTGCCACCACTGCCCCACCGCTGCCCATCAATCGCGATCGCCTTCGCCCCGCCATTCAAGCGCTGCAAGACCAGCTGGTGGCGTGGCGGCGGGGCATTCACCAGCGGCCCGAGCTGGGGTTTAAAGAATGGCTGACCGCCGACTTGATCTGCGCCCAGCTCAGCGAGTGGGGCATTGACTACCAGCGCAACATCGCTAAAACCGGCGTGGCGGCGGTGATTGAGGGCACGCGACCGGGGCCGGTGCTGGGCATTCGCGCCGACATGGATGCCCTGCCTATTCAAGAAGAAAACGCCGTGCCCTACTGCTCACAGCACGACGGGGTGATGCATGCCTGCGGCCACGATGGCCACGTGGCGATCTCCCTGGGCACCGCCCACTACCTGGCCCACCACCGCGACAGCTTTGCGGGCACCGTCAAAATCATCTTTCAGCCCGCCGAAGAGGGGCCGGGGGGGGCCAAACCCATGATCGAAGCCGGGGTGCTCACCAACCCCGATGTGGATGCCATGATCGGCCTGCACCTGTGGAACAACCTGCCCCTGGGCACCGTGGGCGTGCGCAGCGGGACGCTGATGGCGGCGTCAGAGTTTTTTACCTGCACGGTGCAGGGCAAGGGGGGCCACGGCGCGCTGCCCCACCAAACGGTGGATTCGATCGTGGTGGGGGCGCAAATTGTCAATGCGCTGCAAACCATTGTGGCCCGCAATATTGACCCCACCAGGGCGGCGGTGGTGACGGTGGGCAAATTTCACGCCGGTACGGCCCAAAACGTGATTGCCGACACGGCCACCCTCAGCGGTACCGTGCGCTACTTTGACCCCGCCTACGCCAACTACTTTGCCCCCCGCATGGAGCAGATCATTGGCGGCATTTGCCAGAGCCAGGGGGCCAGCTACAGCTTTGACTACAGGGCGCTGTACCCGCCGGTGATCAACGACGCTGGGATGGCAGATCTGGTGCGATCGGTTGCGCTATCGGTGGTGGAGACCCCCGCCGGGGTGGTGCCCGACTGCCACACCATGGGCGGCGAGGATATGGCCTTTTTCTTGCAGGAAGTGCCGGGGTGCTACTTCTTTTTAGGCTCGGCCAACGCCGACAAGGCCCTGGCCTACCCCCACCATCACCCCCGCTTTGATTTTGACGAAACCGCCCTGGGGCTGGGAGTCGAGATGTTTGTGCGCTGTGTGGAGGCGTATTTTGGGTAGGTTGGGGCGCACGGGTTGGGGCGCACGGCAGTGCGCCCGTACGGTGGGTGGGTAGG
>QBMN01000143.1 GCA_003241845.1 Shackletoniella antarctica
GAAGCTGAGGTCGAGGGATTGAAGATTCGTCAGTTGGGCAATCGCCTCCGGCAGCTTGGTGAGTAAGTTGCTCGACCAGCCTTGGCCTTGCCTGTATATCCCTAAAATCAGCATTTCGAGCTGGGTGAGCTTGCCGATCTCAGGCGGCAGCTCCGTCAGCCCTTTACCCGCCAGGTCTAGCTCTGTCCAGCCCTCGGCGGCGGCCTGGTCGATCAGTTGCAGCAGCTCGTCGTGGGTCATGGCGATTTTAGATTGGGCGGGCGGGGTTCTCCCCTTTATAGCCGCGATTTGGGCGGGGTGGGCGGTTTACAAGGTTGTTGTTAGAAAGTTGACATCCGTAGGGTGGGTTAGGCGGCCACCCTTCCATGCCACCCACATTCAACACTGCGCCCCGCCGTAACCCACCGCCCACCCATCGAGAGAGTCTCCATTGGGGTAAGTGGTGGGTCGGGGCAATCGGCTACGGTGCAGGGCTGGGAAGGTGCTGCGCCTGCTCTCCCCCGGCGCGGCGCGCCTCAAGTTTTGCAGTCATTCTTAGAGCGCCTGTCAGGGGTAATCTCGTACTCCACCCCTTCGTGATGCTATAGCGGTGGCCAGTTCGCTTAGGACATCGGTAACCTTCCTTGGCGAAAACTCGGGTGGCGAACTGGCGTATAGCCATCGCTCCAGAAACTTTGGAATGTCTTAACCAGATTGGCGATGGCTACATAAAACTCGTGCAGGGTTAAACAGGTGACGATTGGGGTTGATACAGATGGGCTCCCCTGTTAGAAAGCTCTATTTTCTGAAGCTTTATGGCCATCAACACGCTGGTTCCAGTAATTCAAAAGCTGTCGCACACTGACAAGCTGCTCTTGCTGCAAGTGCTTGTGCAAGAGCTGCTCAAGACCGAAGGCATCGCCCAAAGCCTATCTAGCACTGCTCCAGAGAAATACCCTGCACAGCTAGATGCCGCTCCTCTAACACTGGCTGAGCGGCAGGCATTTTTGCAACAGCCCGTCGCTGAGCGGCAGCGGGTGTTGGCTGAACAGGCGGCAGCCATGCAAAACCACTATGAGCAAACTACAGACTGGCAAGACCTGATCGCAGGGGACATCGTTGAGTACTAGTAGCGCTGAGGTGCCCAGGCGGGGCGAGGTGTGGCTGGTTAACTTTGACCCCACCCTTTTAGAGGGGTTGATTTACGGCGGTTTATTCGCAGGCTGGGCTGTGTTTCAGACGAAACCTTGGCAGAAATTGTGAGCGCAATCACCACCGTCATCGAAGGTGACTTGCCCTAGCACTTCCCTATAGCTGAATTCCCTTAGTAGGCGGCGCGGGTGGCCATGTCGCGGGGGCGCTTTTTGATCAGCGTCGGGTCGAGGTAGGTGATCGCTTCGGCGCACGATCGCACTCGTTCTATCGGCTCAAACACATTCACCTGGTAGACGATCTGGTTATCCCAATCGAGGGCGGTGAGCCAGCCGCTGCGGGGGTGGTAGACGCCCGTGTCGATATCAACCCAGCCGCGCCCGGCGACAATTTGGCCGGGGTCTACACCGGGGAACGTGAAGGTGATGGTATGCCCAGTGATGATCAGCTTGTCAGAGAAAAACGGCGTTAGGCTGCTGTGGAAAGTTTCGCGAATCCAGCACATTTCGTAGCTGCTCTGCTCGGCGATGGGCAGCATGGGGTTGACCCCGGCATGCACCAGCCACAGGTCGCCCAGGTCAATGTAGAGGGGCAGCTGACGCAGCCAGTCGAGGTGGTCTTCGAGGGTGGCGGCGGAGCCTTGGTAGCTGGTGAGGGTGGCCTGGCCGCCGCTAAAAATCCAGCCATGGAGGGTGGTGGGGTTGATTTTGCCGTCAATAAAGGTGTCGAGAATCAGCTGCTCGTGGTTGCCGCGCACGCAGCCAGCAGCGTAGCGGCGCACAAAGTCAACCACATCGGCACTCTTGGGGCCGCGATCAATCAGGTCGCCGACGCAGTAAATTTTGTCACCGGGTTCGGGGGCGATCGCATCCCACAGTCGCTTAAGACCATCGTAGTGACCGTGGATGTCGCCAATGAAAATTCTTCGGGGCATGGGGCAGGAACTCCGTTGATTTCATTATGCCTTAACCCCAATGTCAACTCTCTACTTTTCGCAAGGGTTACTCATTTAGCCGCAAATAGCCGCAAACCTCATCCAAGTCTAGAAGTGCCCAAGTCCAGAGGTGAGGTTCTGCCTGGGGGAAAACTACAGATCCTAAGCTGGACTTGGTATGGCTCTAGCGCTCATGACTCGATCAAAGCCAAAAATTTGTCGCTTCTTGCGGGAAAAACCGCCACTTCTGCGTCTGAACAAGTTTATTCTCAAGGTTCTCAGGCATAATGAATGCCAGCTTTAAGCCCCGCATCTCTATGAGTCGTTCCCCTTCGCGCAGACCGCTGCCAGCACTTACCCAGCCTGCGCGGCGGCGGCGATCGCGGCGGCAGACTAGCCCGTGGCGGCGGCTGGCTCAACACACCACCCTGCTAGAGCTGAGCGCCCGCCTGGGCGTCAATACATTTTTGGTGCTGGTGGCGGCGGCTTCGTTGACCCGCCTGGTGCCCCATCTGCAAACCCAGGCCCAGCAGCTTGAGACCGTGCGTCAAGAATTAGACCGAGCCCAGACCGCCAACACTCGCCTGCGGTCAGACTTTGACCGCAACTTCGACCCGGCCCAGGCGGGGCGAGTGATTCAAGAGCAGACCGGCTACCGGGTGCCGTCGGAGCGTCAGGTGGTGTGGACAGACTAGGGGTAGAAGGTAGTTGTCGGTAACCCCAGCCCTTCCTCTAGGCCCATCATCAGGTTGAAGCACTGCACCGCCTGGGAGGCTTGGCCTTTCATCAGGTTGTCGATCGCCGACATGACAATCACCCGCCCGGTGCGGGGGTCGGTTTCGAGACCGATGAAGCAGCGGTTGGTGCCCCAAGCCCACTTGGTTTGGGGGTAGGTGCCGCTGGGCAGCACCGTCACCCAGGGCGACGAGCGGTAGAAGGCGCTGTAGATGGTGAGCAGGTCGTCGCGCACCAGGCCGGGGTCGCGCAGGGTGGCGTAGATAGTGGCCAAAATGCCCCGCACCATGGGAATCAGGTGGGGGGTAAATTGCACGGTGACCTCTTGGCTGGCCAGGTGGGTGCAGATTTGCTCAATTTCGGGGGTGTGGCGGTGGCGAGCGACGCCGTAGGCCCCAAGAGAATTGCTGGCTTCAGCGAGCAGCATGCCGGTTTTGGCCACCCGCCCACCGCCGGAGGTGCCCGACTTGGCGTCGATAATCAGGGTTTCGGGCTGGGCTAGGCCCTGCTTGAGCAGGGGCGCAATGCCCAGCAGGCTGGCGGTGGGGTAGCAGCCGGGGCAGCCCACCAGGCGGGCACCGCGAATGCGATCGCGAAATAGCTCGGGCAGCCCGTACACCGCTTCGACCGCCGTGGTCTGGTCGGTGCGATCGCCGCCGTACCAGGCCTGGTAGGTGTTCAAATTTTCAAACCGATAGTCGGCAGAGAGGTCAAGCACCCGACAACCCTTCTCTAGCAAGACAGGGGCCATAGTGCAGGCCAGCCCGTTGGGCAGCGAGAGAAAAACCGCCTGGCAGCGCTGGGCGATCGCATCGAGATCCACCGCCTCCACGGTCAGATCTACCGAACCCGCCAGGTGGGGGTAGATGTCGGTGTAGGGCTTCCCGGCGCTGCTGTCGCCCCCCAGATACACCAGCTCAACGTTTGGGTGCTGGGTGAGCAGGCTCACCAGCTGCACCCCTCCGTAGCCCGACGCGCCCACAATGCCGACCTGAATTTTTTTCGCTGATGACTCGCTCATGGCTCTGGGGGCTGTGGTGAAAACTAGGTGGGGTAACAATCATTCTGGAAGAGGTTGCCAATCGGGCTAGCCCCTCCCGCTAAATAAGCACTGTAATAGTAAACCAGTAATCTCAAATCAACATAGTGGCTTGGGATGCGATCGCCCCCATCGCTACCGGGCGCAAGTTTGGCCCGGCGATCGGGCCAGCTCCGGGTGAAGATTGAGCCATAAAGCTAGAATTTTAGAAGTATACGTACTTCCTACAGGTTCGCCCCACCGTGCTCAACTCAGAATCGGAGATGCCCTTCGCCCCCCGTCAGTCCTCCTCCGACTTCGAACTGCCGCCCAATTTTCAGTTCGACTCCATCGAGTCGGCCCTCCACGACCTGGCCGCTGGCAAGTCAATCGTGGTGGTCGATGACGAAAACCGCGAGAACGAAGGAGACGTGATCTGCGCCGCCCAGTTTGCCACCCCCAACAACATCAACTTTATGGCGGTGGAGGCGCGGGGGTTGATCTGCCTGGCCATGACGGGCGATCGCCTCGACGAGCTAGATCTGCCGCTGATGGTCAGCCCCAGCGCCTTTGAAGACGAAAACGAGCAGACCGCCTTCACCGTCAGCATCGACGCCGCCCTGAGCTGGGGCGTCACCACCGGCATCTCCGCCGACGATCGCGCCCGCACCATTCAAGTCGCCATCAACCCCAACGCTCGCCCCAAAGACCTGCGCCGTCCAGGGCACATCTTTCCGCTGCGGGCTAAAGAAGGCGGCGTGCTCAAGCGGGCGGGCCACACCGAAGCGGGGGTAGACCTGGCTCGGCTAGCGGGCCTCTACCCCGCCGGAGTGATCTGCGAAATCCAAAACCCCGATGGCTCGATGGCGCGGCTGCCAGAGCTAGTCAACTACGTCAAAACCTTTAACCTCAAGCTAATCAGCATTGCCGATTTAATTCATTACCGGCTTCAGCACGAGCGCTTTGTGCAGCGCGAGGCGGTGGCCAAGATGCCCACCCAGTTTGGCGACTTCGCCATCTACGCCTACCGCAACCTGCTCGACGGCTCTGAGCATGTGGCCCTGGTCAAGGGCGACCCCGCCACCTTTGCCGACCAGGCGGTGATGGTGCGCGTTCACTCCGAATGCCTCACGGGCGATGCCTTTGGCTCGCTGCGCTGCGACTGCCGCATGCAGCTCCAGGCGGCGCTGAAAATGATTGACGCTGCCGGGCGCGGCGTGGTGGTCTACCTGCGCCAAGAGGGGCGCGGCATTGGCCTGGTCAACAAGCTCAAGGCCTACTCTCTGCAAGACATGGGCCTCGACACGGTAGAAGCCAACGAAAAACTGGGCCTGCCGGTAGACCAGCGCAACTACGGCATTGGCGCGCAGATTCTCAACGACATCGGCGTGCAGAAATTTTGCCTGATTACCAACAACCCCCGCAAAATTGCAGGCATCAAGGGCTACGGCCTAGATATGGTGAGCCGCGTGCCGCTGATCATCGAAGCCACCGAATACAACTCGGGCTACCTGGCTACCAAGGCCCAAAAGCTGGGCCACCTGCTGGTGCAAACCTACCTGACCACAGTGGCGATTCACTGGCGCAGCAGCGACCTGCCGGTGCAGGAGCGCTACCAAAAGCTAGAGCACCTGCGAGAGCTGGCCCACAGCCAGGGCCTCATGCTGCAAGAAGAAGCCCGCCCGGTGGCCGCCGCCCTGTTTAGCCAGCCAGATTTAATTGTTAACCTGGGGCTGGATACGCCGCTCGTGGCGGGGGCTGAAGCCTGGTATCTCGACTATGAGCAAACGCAGATGAAGGCCGTTGCCACCCTGCTCGACAAACTCGCCGCCTGGCCCGAAATCGACCAGCTTGCCTTCCTTATCTCCGGCGGCAGCGACCCCTTTAGCGGTTTGCAAGTGGGCCTCGATCGCCAGGTGTTTCACCACGATGAGGTGCCAACCCCTGAGACCGTCAAACCCTCTGACCTCTGCGGCAGCCTAGAAAGCCAGCGCATTTACGTGTTCTCCAGCCACCTTCCAGCAGATTAGGAGAGGGTAAACTTATTGGGAACCTAGGCCAGAAGGTTTTCTCAGGCAACCATTCTCGGTAGGAATTATCTGTGTAATTGCCTTTCCAAGGGGAGTTATACGTAAATCGTTGACATAATTAAGTTGTTCGGCTGCTTTGAATTTTGGTGGACTCTTCCGGATCTGCGGTGGGAAATGTGCAGCAAGATACAAAACATCATTTGATTGCCGACTGAAGTCTAGCTATAGCAGGTCATAATTTTTCCTTATAACCGCAAAGCCGGGAGAGCCTTTTGGTGTAGCATGTCTTGAAAACTTGCCTACTTGAGCTTAGATAATCGCAAGTTCAAATCTGAAGTGCATCAACCTGGCTCAGAACCGCTGCCAGCCTTTGCGGTCGTTGTCAAATCAGAGAACACTGTATGCCCCAGTAACACCAGGGCTTGTAGCTTCTTATAGGTATTGTGACAGATCCAATAGCAGAAGCGGTTTTGAGCTGGTGATGCACTTCATTCTAGAATCGACGAATCTCTAAAAAGCAGTGGCAGCAGGATAGTTAGATTTTCGAGTTGGGAACAATAAGCCCTAGGTGTAGCACTTCTGGAGCTAACTATTGTGGTTCAACTTGCAGTAGGATGGGTTAGAAATTTTTTCAACTTTTCTAAAGTGGAAGAATTCAAGCTAGTCGAAACTATTTCGCCTAGCCGAATGGGCTTTTATTTCGAGCATGAAGAGCTAAAACGGCTCATGGAGAGGTTGAAAGGTTTTGGTGCAGTTGAATTTACTGATGTATACGGAACACCCCTTACAGAGGAAAGCATCGATAAGCGGTTTGGTAAAGACGGCGGAATTGATTGTGTGATTCACATAATCACTGAAACCGAAAGAGGAGCCAAAAATGTTGCAACCCGAATCAGAAATATTATTGTTAACGGTGATTATTGATGGCTCAACAGAAAATTGCCTTAGAGTTCAAGGATCGCCATCTAACTCGTCCGATATTGGATCAGATCGTAGGCGCTCAACTTCGAGCGGTTCCAGATGCAACTGAAATTATCATCCGTTGCCGCTCCGCAGCAAAAACGGCGTATGATGCAGTTGATTCGTATGGTGTCAGAATCACAATAATAGCTAGGGAAAAGACTCCTTAAGACTCATGAAATACAACCTGAATTTCTCATTAAATCTAGAGCGGCATGAACATTGTGTTATTTATAATGAGAAAGAATTTACCGAAAAGCCAATACAAATATCTGTGCCTGATATTGTAGAACTTGTTGAGCAGTTCCTCAAATCATTCGAAGAAGTAGCAATTACGGAGCAGCTTACGTCCAGCCCTACTCCTAGCAAAGAAAAATTCAAAGAAGAGAGTTCTGCTCAAGGAAAGCCATTAATTGATTCAAAGTCAGGCATTAAACCTAATTCTCTGAGAGTAGTAGCCGCGAAAGCATATATTTGCCAGTCAAAAGATCTAGACAAGAAAGTTCTTGAACAATTTTGTTCTGATCTTACAAAATACGTTCAAGATGGTTGTTCTCAAATTTCTCCAGAAAACTTTCTCTCTGAGCAAGTCAATTTGTATGTTGCAGGGCTGAGAGAGGTACTTGAGATACGCAACTACCTAGCCAGGTACACAAAGAGTAAAAAGAAGAACTATCAGAATGGATATTTGTATGTTGTAAATCTTTGAAACTGCCTAACAATCCCATTGTATACCGACCGTTTATAGCGGTTCCTAAACGCATGAGGTACACCCTAACTGAGGGAAGCCTTGAAACTCATAGACTTGGGCAAATGAAGTGTAACTCATCCGAGTGAGAACCGCTATATAGTTTCTTCGTTGAGTTCGATGGGCTGCTAGCGGCGGATGAACGGGGTCGTTCTGCCGCAGTGCCGTAGGGTGCATTCGCGCAGCAATGCACCGCATAGAGGCCATGCTAAAAGTAGCCACACCCTAAATTCAACCTTGATAGAGAACTAGAAGCCTTGGATACCCAGAGTGAGGGCAGCGATGACTGAGTTACTTGAGCAGGCGATCGCACGATTGCAAACCTTGCCTAAAAGTGAGCAGAATGCGATCTTCCCTCTCTTCTAATTTTTTCATCAAGATATATCGAGGGAAAATAATGCTAAATATAACAATTGATGAGATCCAGCGCGATCCACTCAAATATCTTCGCCAAGTAGAGGCAGGCGAGACGCTTGTGATCTTTAGGGCTGACCAGGCGATCGTTAAACTCAAACTCATCACCCTATAGAAATTTAGTTAGAGGTTGCTTATGAGTATCAGTCTCACCCCTGACCAAGAGCGTTTCGTTGAAACCAAGCTTCAATCTGGCAAATATCACTCTACTGAAGAAGTTTTAGAAATTGCCTTGCGATTACTAGACGAGTATGATCGCTCTGAAGCCGAGTGAGTCGAAGACGTGCGCGCAAAAATTGACGCAGCAATTGAAGCCTCTGCCCACACAGCCCCAGTCGATGGTGCAGTGTTTGTAAGTGGCATTCTAGATCATTTTCGGCAGGCAAGTTAGCTGGCCATGAGTCGCTATGTCATCAACGTTCTTGCCCGCCAAGATCTCAACGAAATTGCCGACTATTTTGCTGATTTGCTCACCACGCCGTCGGTTGAAAAGTAGTGTCGTTGGCGATCAAAACCATGTCGCCAGTTTGTTTAATCACAAACAGCCCTCGCTGGTAGGCATAGCGGTCTACCCCTTCATCCACCTCAATACCCGCCACAGCTCCGTAGATGCGGTAGTCGCCGTAATGGGGGAATGCTTGCCTAAAGCGATCCAGCCGGGCCAAAAATTCATCCACATCCTGACGAGAGAGCCGCGACTTGACTTCAATGACAACAGCCACGTCCCCATCTACTGCAAAAATATCGATCTCCATCTCTGCACCAGGCCGCCGCGATCGCATACGACGAGCCGTTTCTTGCACCTGAATGCCCCGCTCCTGAAACAGGCGCACCACCGAAGGCTCGACTAGGTTCTCGACAAACTGCCCCCATCTAGTCGTTAGCCCTGCCACCTCTCGACTGGTGTTAGCCACAATGCGTTTTAGCTCCTGCATCTGCCGCTCAGACTCAGCAAATACGCGATCAGCTTCAGCCTGGGAGGCTTGAAACAGGGCGTAAATATCGTCAATGGTGACGGGTTCAGCCACAGTCTACCTTCTGCCTTTGGGCGCTCTATTTGATTATGCGCTATTGCCATAGAGTGCTAAGTGCAGCCCCTATTCCCCACGTCAGGCAGAAGAGCTGCATCTACACTGCTCTCCTAAGCTGGCTGACGAGGGTTGAGATGATCCAGCGCTTTCAGCACGGCTCCCACATCCATCGATAGGTATTCGCCCAGGCGCAGAATGTCGTTGACTTTGGAGCGGCTGTCGGCTCCGAGGGGCTTTCTGGCTACTGCGGCCTGTTTCAGTAGGGTAAACACCTGGCGGTTGAGGTGCTGGTAGTACAGCTCCTGGGGGCGCTCTAACGAAAGATCCAGGTTGAGCTGCTGGCCTAGATTCACCAGTCGCCCCAGCCAGTCCACATCGGCGGCGAGGGATTCGGTCGGTGCCTGGTTGAGAAGTTGCCAGACCGATCGCCCAATCAACCGCTCTAGCATGGGTTTAGCCGCCGCTAGAGATAGCGAGGCGTTGCAGGTGCTGGCTTCGGTGGCGATCGCCTCTAGCTCATTCAAATAGTCTTCCCCCTGGCGCAGGGGGCTAGCGGCGGGGTCGCTGGTCTCGCGTTCGAGGGCTTGCAGCACCTCCATCGCCCGGTGGCTGAGGGCGATATCTGCCGCCACTTGTAGCTCGCGGGGCACGGGCAGGCCGTCGCGGGGGAAGGCCCGCAGCACGCCGTAGTTGTCGCGGTAGACCTGGGCGTAGAGCTGATCGAGGCGCAGCAGGGTGTCTTGGGAGAGCAGGCCCATCATGCGGTGGCGCTCTTCGGCAAATAGGTCTTGCAGGCCGTAGGTGTGGGGGCCAAAGGCGCTGTTGATGGCAAGAATCACCTGGGCGGCGCTGGCCTGGCTGAGGCTTTCAAACACCGCCGCCTTGGCCTGGGTGTAGTCGAGGCGCGATCGCATAGTCTTAATGCCGCAGTGGAAGTCCCAGCCGCCCAGATGCACCACGGCAAAGGCCAGGCTGAGGCTTTCGCGGGTGATGGTGGAGGTGATCTCTACCAGGCCCACCGCTAGGGAAATCGGCCCTAGGCGCTGGCGGCGGTAGTCGTGCTGCTTCACGGTATAGCAGTAGATAGTTTGCTCGCTGCGGTAGTCGGTAAACAGCGACCCCATGGCGTAGTGGGCCACCACCTGCTCCAGCGAAATGCGGGAGGGCTTGACCAGAGACTCGTAGACCCCGGCCCCGGTGACAAATTTTTCAACGTTGCTGGGGACCTGACCCAGGCGTTTGACAAACGCTTGTTCTAGGGCGATCCCGGCGACTTCGCCGGCCAGCTCCATGGCGCGGGTGGCGTAGCGGAGAATCTGGGTGCCCTCGGGGCGCGAGAGTTCTTCAAAGAACCAGCCGCAGCTGGTGTACATAAACAGGGCGTGGCGCTGCATTTCGAGCAGTTGCAGGGCGGTGACCCGCTCGATGGCTGACAGTTTGCGGGTCTGGTGGGCGGCAAAGAAGGCGTCGAGGCTCTCGGGGCTGCGATCGCCCATCACCCCCACGTAGGCATTGCGGGCCGCCCAGGGATCGCGCAGCAGGTCAGCCCCATACTGCTCGTACACCGCCATCAGCTGGTCGCGCAGCCAGTCGAGGGTGTCGCGCAGGGGTCGCCGCCACTGCTGATGCCACTCGCCGCCGCCGCCACAGCCGCAGTCATCCTGCCAGCGATCGACGCCGTGGGAGCAGCTCCAAGCGGTGACGGGCTTGAGTTCGGCTTCCCATGTGGGCGGGTGCGTCGCCAGGTAGTGGGCGTAGTTGGTCACCGTCCAGCCCTGGCGGGGAAATTCTTCGGTGAGGGCATAGGCCAGGGCTTTTTCGGCCCCGCCCCGGTGGTGGCCAAAGGTTTCGCCGTCGGTGGCCACCGAGATCAGCTGGAAGGGGCGGTGATCCCCGTGGATCGCCTGGCCGATGCGCCCGGCAAAGTGCTGGGACGAACTCAGCACGTCGTTAAAGCCCATGTCGCGGGAGATCGGGCCGTCGTAGAAGAAAATGTCGATGTAGCGGCTGGGGTCGGGGCTGCCGTCGGCCTGTTTGAGAAAGCAGCGGTAGGGGCGGCTGGGGTCGATTTGGCCGCCGCCAACTTCTTGCCAGGTGTCACGCTCGCCGTTGTAGCTGACCAGGGGCCGACAGCGCTGCACCTGGGAGGGGGCGAGAATCGTGAACTTGATTCCCTCGGCGTGGAGCACGTCTAGGGTGGGGTAATCAATCGCGGTTTCGGCCAGCCAAATGCCCTCGGGCTGGCGGCCAAACCGGCGGCGAAAGTCTTCGATGCCCCAGCGCACCTGGGTGACTTTGTCGCGGGGGTTGGCCAGGGGCAAAATGATGTGGTTGTAGACCTGGGCGATCGCATTGCCGTGGCCGTGCAGGCGATCGCAGCTGTTGCGATCGGCGTCGAGAATGCGCTGGTAGGTCTCCAGGTCGTGGCGCTCCATCCAGCTCAGCAGCGTGGGGCCAAGGTTGAAGCTGATGTATTCAAAGGTGTTGACGATGCGGACGACTTCGCCGCGATCGTTGAGAATGCGGGCGTAGGCGTTGGGCCGGTAGCACTCGTTGTGGATGCGCTCGTTCCAGTTGTGGAAGGGGGCGGCGCTGGGCTGCTTCTCGATGGCATCGAGGTAAGGGTTTTCGCGCGGCGGCTGGTAGAAGTGGCCGTGGACGCAGACAAACACCCCCGTGCTAACGGCGGGGATCAGCCCGTCTTGGGGGCCATCATAGGAATTTGGGGCCGCAGAATTGGTCTGCAACGCAGACTGCTGGAGTGAATCAGCCATAGGAATTACGAAAACGTGAGTGAGGAAGATTGAACAACGCGGCCAGCTTTAGATCAGCTGCGCCACGACCAAAAATCAGGTTCTAGAAAAGCGGGCTTTAAAAAACTTGGGGGGCTGGGGATCATGGCCCAGCGGGCGATTTGCTAACTGATCAGCCCCTCTGAGGGCAGACCCAACTGCCGTAGAGATTTTCTGGGGATCAGCGGGATCAGGGACAGCAGTACCGGGGAACGGGGGCGACCAACACAATCGATTGTGGGCCAGTCTACATAGCTCTGCTGATTTTACCCTTTTTTAAAGAGGGTTAGGCGCACTCAACCTCCGTTGACGTTTCGCAACAGCCGCCGTAACAGATAAATTGCTCTCTAGATTAAAGCCGCTGGGCCACACCACTTATCCATCCCAGGGCTAAAATCATCCCAACCTACCGACCTATCCACTTAGGACAATTCTGGTAACGAAAATACCCCATAATTTTGCTGCCTCTCAAGGACGCAGGCTCTGCGCCCCTACCTGGTGGTATTTTCTTTCCTGGAGACCCTCTCATCCATCCATCCATTCTCCTACCCACCCACTCCCCCCTGGGGCAGCACCACCGCCACCAC
>QBMN01000144.1 GCA_003241845.1 Shackletoniella antarctica
CGGTCTTAAATTTTCGAGGCATGGGGGCGATGATCAATGGTCTACTTCATTATGGTCACCGCAGAGATTACTCCGACAAGCTGCTAGGCCGGAGTAATCATCAGCACCAGAGCTTTGCGGTCGAGGGCCTGCACCTTGCCAGCATCGCCGATGTCTTTGACAATGCGCTCTAGCAGATCGGCAGCGCGATCGCGGTGCTGGTGCTCGCGCCCGCGCAGGCGCACCAAAAATTTAACCGAGTCTCCCTTCGACAGCCACTCAACCGAGCGCTTGATGCGGAGCTGGTAGTCAGACTCACCCACGTTGGGGCGCAGCTTGACCTCTTTCAAAGACGGCTTAGAGGTTTGCTTTTGTCGCTTACTCTGCTGGTACTGGAGCTTACCGTAGTCCAGAATTTTGGCCACAGGGGCATCTTTGCCGTTAGAGACCACCACCAGGTCAAGACCTGCATCCTCAGCGAGGGTCAGTGCCTCGCGAGTGTCCATAAGCCCCCGATTTTGGTTCTCATTGTCGATCAAGAACACCTGGGGCGAGCGAATTTGCCGGTTTACCAGTTGCGTCTTAGAAATAAGTCTTTCCTCTCGTAAATCAACAGCTTAGGAGTTCAACATTCGTGGTTAGACAGTGGGGCCAAACAGCCGTTGGCGAAACCGCCAGAACCGATGCTGGCTGATGCACTATACCCTAAATTAGGAATGCATCATCCATCAGGATATCAATAGAATAGCCCAGCTTCCAGGGGGTAGAGGTGTCGAAATATCCGGTCTTAACAAAACGGTAAATCGCCGCGCCACCCTGGCCCCATGCCGCCACCCTGGATCGTAGACTGGGAGATAGATGCAGACGTTATCGAGGAGGCCCATGGCCGCATATTTTGCCACCGTTGCCCGTGGTCTCGAAGCCCTGGCCGCCGCTGAACTAGAAGGTCTGGGTGCTCAGAAGGTAAACCCCGGCTTTTGCGGCGTCGCCTTTGAGGGCGACCTGGCCCTGCTTTACCGGGTCAACCTGTGGTCGCGGCTGGCCTTTCGGGTGCTGGTGAAGCTGGCCGAGGTGCCCTGCCGCGACGCCGAAGATCTCTACCGGGGCGTGCAGAGCATTGACTGGCGGCCCTACCTGACCCCAGACCTCACCTTTGCGGTCGATGCCACGGGCAAAAACCGCAGCCTCAACCACACCCACTTCACCGCCCTACAGGTCAAAAATGCGGTGGTTGACCAGCAGCGGCAGCACTGGGGCGATCGCTCCACCATCGACACCCAGCAGCCCGAGGTGCGCCTCAACCTACACATTCAAGACGACACCGCCACCGTTAGCCTCGATAGCTCTGGGTCGAGCCTGCACCGTCGCGGCTATCGCCCGGCGGTGGGGGCCGCCCCGCTGAAAGAATCTCTGGCGGCAGCGCTGGTAACCCTGACGGGCTGGGCGGGCGATGTGCCCATAATCGATCCGCTCTGTGGATCGGGCACGCTGCCCCTAGAGGCCACCATGATGGCGCTAAAGATTGCGCCAGGGATATTTCGCGAAGAGTTTGGTTTTCAGACCTGGCCCGACTTTGACGGCGACCTGTGGAATCAGCTTTGGCAGGAGGCGGAAGCAAGCCGAGGCAAAGATCTGGGGGTTTGGATTGGGGGGTGCGATCGCGACCCCGACATCATTCACCAGGCCCAGCTCAACGCCCAGCGCTGCGACCTGGCCGAGCAGGTCACGTTTTGGGCCGCCGACCTGGCCGACCTCGAAGCCCCCGCCGACAGCGGCTATCTGCTGTGCAACCCCCCCTACGGCGAGCGCCTGGGGGCCGACGAAGACCTTGGCGCGTTCTACAAGCTGCTGGGCGACGTGCTCAAGCAGCGTTTTAAGGGCTGGACGGCCTTTGTGCTCAGCGGCAACAAAGCGTTGTCGCAACATATTGGTCTCAAGTCAGCTCAGCGGGTGCCTGTCTACAACGGGACGCTGCCCTGCCAGTGGATGAAGTACGAACTTTACTGAGAGGAATATGCTCAATCAGAACAAATCCGCTACTCAATTGATTGGACAAGATCCCGTATATTGGGTACTTGCCGATCTAGCTGTGATTGATTAACCGTAATGTTTTTGCCAGCCACATTTTTCTGGCCAGCTGTCAAGGACGCGATAGGGATGCCCAATGCGCCTGAAACAACTGATGCAGTGTTAGCATCATTTACTTCATACTGGAACATTTCTCTGAAAGCTCGTTGACTCACTGGAGTTGAGGCACCACCTGGATGGATACAGAAAGATTGAGGGGTTGTCCTCCAAACATTCCAGATCTCATCGCCAATCTCATTCACAACAGTTCTAAATGCAGAGGCAGAGGAACTATTCATTTGCGTGAGTCTGTTGCCTACATACATGTATATCGTTGGTAGAGACATCCGATACCTATCAGTATTCAAGAAGAACTCCGACTGAGCATCACCAGTATGCCGCTGAATGCCATAGACTAATGCCAGAACTGCTTTAACAGCTCTTTTGGAAGATCCATCAGCTGAAAAGGGAATGACAAGTCTTTCAGCGGCTGTTAGCGCTAACTCCGTGTAGATTGAGAAACTCGGATTGCAGTCGATAAAAACACAATTAGTTTCATTATTCCAAGAGGCTTGTATATCTGTTATCAAATCTCTTATCCATAAGTGAACAATTCGCCAAGCATCCTGCGGACCTGGACTTGTGGCACTTGAGACTCTTGAAGATTGTGTTTCAAGTTGTTCGTCTCCAACGACAAGATAAACGTTGGATGGAACTGAATTGTTGTGCCATGATACTTGAGTGATGTAGCTAGAGCCTGTATTTGGAGAAACATATGGACTCCTAATACGCTCTTCTATGTAGCCTGATATTGTACGCCTTGGTTGTTGAACATGGATTCGCGAAAGCCTTTCTTCGCCTCGCTCCATTCCACCCAACAGCATGGATGACGAGTTGGCTTGTGGACATAAATCAACAACTAAGATTTTTTTATGAGGATTCTGGCGTGCATATTCTGAAGCGATTTGAAAAGTTAAGTAGCTCTTCCCTACGCCACCCTTATTGTTCCATATTGCGTAGATTGCCATGTGTTCAATATCCTTGCTTTTCCCATCCTCGGCATTTTAGTCGAATTTAGTCTATTACTAGTAATACAGCTTGGATAACATTTGCCCTAGCTATTAGTCATCTGCCATTTCAAAAGGGTTGTCTAATATGACTTGACCTACAGTTAGCTCATCTAAAGTATGCCCCAGCTTGTCGGCGATTCCCTCCACCCACGCCTCGTCTTGGCGGGTGTAGCTGCGGGGGGCGTTGGCCGCCAGATTAGCGCACCATTCTCGACCATGGGCTGGCAGATCACGCCCTGGGTGTTTTCAGGCAAATAGCCTGTAGGGTGCATTCGCGAAGTAATGCACCATCTCACAAGCATCCCACCCTTCGCCCAAATCCCTCCCCGACCATCACCCCTCCCGCAAATACCGATGCACACTTGAAAACGCCCAATCCGTTGGGCACCTCACCAACCCATGCTTTACCGGGTTGTTATGAATATACTCACAATGGCTCACAAAATCCTGATCATCTCGAATGCAGCGCTCCCAATAGCGCCTCTGCCATAAATTCCCTTCCCGCCGCCGCTCCCCCGAGGCGCTCTTTTCCGATGGCAGCGCTAGCTCCTGGTCACAAGCCTTCGTCACCATCAGCTTGATCAACCGCCACCGTTTGGCGTAATCAACATCCTCCTCCGGCAATGTCCAAATGCAGTGAAAATGATCGGGCAAGAGCACAAAGGCATCAATGGTAAACGGATGCTTTTGCCGTACCGTGATGATGGCGTGGCGTAGCGCCTGCCTGCCCAGGTCTGTGCAGAGCCAGGGGTAGCGCTGATAGGTAACGTGGGTGAAGAAGAAGGTGCCGCCGGGTCGGTAGCAGCGTCGGTAATTGGGCATGAAGGTGTGGGCATACGCTTCAGTTAAAATGCCCGTTTTTGGGAGGTGGGTGCTGGTGGGAGGAGACCTCGAAGCGGTGCATTGCTGCGCGTTGACGGAGCCTCGCCTTAGCGTTATGCACATCTACGATTAATTGGGATCGCGGAGTTGGCCTGAGCGTTACATACCCTGAAGCGGTGCATTGCTGCGCGAATGCACCCTACGGTCGATCTGTTTCATCCAGGCTGCCCAATTTCAGGAATTTTCACGGTTTTAGGTCGCTCCATTACCAGTAGTATGCGTGCTTACGAATCTGAGCGCACGTCATTGTCTAGCGACTCTGCTTGGCGGGCGCGATCGCCCAATGCTTCAAGTTTTTGGCCAGCGGTGGCTCGGCCCTGCCCAATCGCCTGGTTGCGCGCTTCGGCCTGGTCGGCGGCTTGGTCGAGTTGCACAGGAAGAAAAAGAAATGTGGCTTGAGCTAAAGCTGGAATATTGCCAGTGGCCCAGGGCGATCGCCTGCATAGGGGAGAATAGATTACGCTGCGTTGATGCCCAGGGCGATGGTCAAAGACCGGCCTTGAGGGCGATCGCCCCACACCCTAGAATGAAAAATTGTCGAGAGTGCAGGAAATTCCCATGACCGTTCGCGTTCGCATTGCCCCCAGCCCCACCGGGAGTCTGCACATCGGTACCGCCCGCACAGCCGTCTTCAACTGGCTGTTTGCCCGCAATCAGGGTGGCCAGTTCATTCTCCGCATCGAAGACACCGACGAAGAGCGCTCTAAGCCCGAATTCACCGATAACATTCTCGCTGGCCTCAAATGGCTCGGCATGGATTGGGACGAAGGCCCCTTCTTTCAGTCGCAGCGGCTAGACCTCTACCGCCAGGCCATTCAAACCCTGCTCGACAACGGCATGGCCTACCGCGCCTACGACACCCCTGCCGAGCTAGACGCCAGGCGCGAGGCCCAAAAGGCCAGCAACCAGGCTCCCCGCTACGACAACCGCCACCGCGATTTAACCCCCGATCAGCAAGCCGCCTACGAGGCCGAAGGTCGCCCCGCCGTGATCCGCTTCAAGATCGACGACAGCCGCACCATCACCTGGGCAGACCTGGTGCGCGGCCCCGTCACCTGGCAGGCCAGCGACCTGGGCGGCGACCTGGTAGTCGCCCGCGCCTCTTCCGCCAGCACCATCGGCCAGCCCCTGTACAACCTGGCGGTAGTCGTCGACGACATCGACATGGCCATCACCCACGTCATTCGCGGCGAAGACCACATTGCCAACACCGCCAAGCAGATTTTGCTCTATGAAGCCCTGGGTGCTACCGTGCCCGCCTTCTCCCACACGCCGCTGATTCTCAACCAGAGCGGCCAAAAGCTCTCGAAGCGCGACGGCGTTACCTCCATTGCTGACTTTCAGAAGATGGGCTTTGTGGCCCCGGCCCTGGTCAACTACATGACCCTGCTGGGCTGGTCGGCCCCCGATGCCGCCGAGCAGTTTACCCTCGACGAAGCGGCCCAGCAGTTCAGCTTTGATCGCGTCAACAAAGCCGGGGCCAAGTTTGACTGGGACAAGCTCGACTGGCTCAACAGCCAGTACCTCCACGCAATGGAGCCAACTGCCCTGCTAGAACTGGCCCTGCCTTACCTGCAAGCCGCCGAATACGCTATCAATGCTGATGCCGACCAGAGCTGGCTGCTGCCCCTAGTGGCGATGCTAGGCCCCAGCCTCACCCGACTCACCGATGTGGTAGAGCAAAGCCGCTTTTTCTTCACTGAGACCGTGGAGTTTGCCGACGATGCCAAGGCTCAGGTGCAGCTAGACGGCGTATCTGCCGTACTAGAGGGCATTCTGGCGAGCCTGACCGAAAGATCCCCGACTACCATCGACGATCTAAAGGCGTTGGTGGATGAGGTGACTAAGGCCCAGGGCGTGAAAAAAGGGCTGGTGATGAAATCGATGCGGGCAGCGCTAATGGGTGCGCTCCAGGGGCCAGACCTGATGGAGTCATGGCTAATTTTGCGCCAGCGTGGCTTCGACATCCCTCGTGTAAAGGGGGCGCTTGCCCTGGTCTAGGGCTAAGGAAACTTAGAGCGCCAGCATTCTGGCCCTGGTAGTCAGCGGTGGGGGTTTGCTTAGTGCCGTCATTCCCCACCGCCGCGCAATCTCAGGAAGCGATAGACTGTCCTTACATAGCCTGCGTTGAAGCTTGCATCGGCCATTGAATAGCAACATTTCCGGCTCGGGTTTGATCTGGCCGCGTTGCTTACGTTACATTAAGTAAAGATTTATCTCATATTTCTTTTTTTCAAGTTGGGCTGCCGCCCTGCCAAACCTGGCAAAATCAGGTTCTAGGCACCATGGACGTAGGGTTAACCCGAGTCAACTCCCGTTAACTGAACACCCGTTAACACTGTGCACGTTTAGTCAGAAGAGGCCATTGGTATGAAATTTTCTTGGCGAGTAGCCTTGTTGTGGACCCTGCCACTGCTGGTAGTGGGGTTCTTTTTGTGGCAGGGGGCATTTTCGTCGACCCCTGCCGATATGGGTCGAAATGCGGCCAATACCCGCCTCACCTATGGTCGCTTTCTCGACTATCTCGATGCCGGTCGGGTGACGACGGTTGACCTTTACGACGGCGGTAGAACCGCCATTGTAGAAGCGGTTGACCCTGACCTAGACAACCGGGTGATGCGCTGGCGGGTAGATCTGCCGGGTAGCTCCCCCGACCTGGTAAGCCGTCTGCGCGGCGCCAACATTAGCCTCGACTCTCACCCCCCTCGCAGCGACGGCGCTCTGGTTGGTGCCCTGGGCAATCTGCTTTTCCCGATTCTGTTGATTGGCGGTTTGTTCTTTTTGTTCCGCCGCTCGAATGGGTCAATGGGTGGCCCCGGCCAGGCGATGAACTTTGGCAAGTCTAAGGCTCGCTTCATGATGGAAGCCAAAACCGGCATGATGTTTGACGATGTCGCCGGGATTGACGAAGCTAAGGAAGAGCTGGAAGAGGTGGTTACTTTTCTAAAGAAGCCCGAGCGCTTTACTGCCATCGGTGCGCGCATTCCCAAGGGCGTGCTGCTGATTGGCCCTCCCGGCACTGGTAAAACTTTGCTGGCCAAGGCGATCGCAGGCGAAGCCGGTGTGCCCTTCTTCAGCATCTCTGGCTCTGAGTTTGTGGAAATGTTTGTGGGTGTGGGCGCCTCCCGCGTCCGCGACTTGTTCAAAAAAGCCAAAGAGAATGCCCCCTGTATCATCTTTATCGATGAGATTGACGCGGTAGGGCGTCAGCGGGGTGCGGGCATCGGCGGCGGCAACGACGAGCGAGAGCAAACCCTCAACCAGCTGCTGACCGAGATGGATGGCTTTGAGGGCAATAACGGCATCATCATTATTGCCGCTACCAACCGGGCCGATGTGCTCGACTCGGCCCTGCTGCGGCCCGGTCGCTTTGACCGCCAGGTGATGGTTGACCCGCCCGACATTAAGGGTCGGATCGAAATCCTCGGCGTCCACGCTCGCAACAAAAAGCTGGCTGATGATATTTCGCTTGAGGCGATCGCCCGCCGCACCCCCGGCTTTACCGGGGCTGACCTGGCCAACCTGCTCAACGAGGCCGCTATTCTCACCGCTCGCCGCCGCAAAGACGCCATTACCATGGGCGAAATTGACGCCGCCGTAGACCGGGTGATTGCGGGCATGGAGGGCACTCCTCTGGTCGATAGCAAGAGCAAGCGGCTGATTGCTTACCACGAGATTGGTCACGCCATTGTTGGCACCCTGGTCAAGGATCACGACCCGGTGCAAAAAGTTACCCTGATTCCCCGTGGCCAGGCCCAGGGCTTGACCTGGTTTACCCCTAGCGAAGAGCAAATGCTGATCTCTCGCGCTCAGCTGCTAGCCCGTATTACCGGGGCCTTGGGCGGTCGCGCCGCTGAAGACATCATCTTTGGCGATGCCGAGGTCACCACCGGGGCGGGCAACGACCTGCAACAGGTTAGCGGCATGGCCCGCCAGATGGTGACTCGCTTTGGCATGTCTGACCTCGGCCCGCTTTCGCTTGAAAGCTCTCAGGGAGAAGTGTTTCTAGGGCGCGACTGGTTGTCTCGCTCGGAGTACTCCGAGGAAGTGTCGTCTCGCATCGACGGCCAGGTAAGACTGATCGTTGATAAATGCTACGACGATGCCAAACGCCTGATGCGCGACAACCGAGCGCTGATTGACCGCCTGGTTGACCTACTGGTTGAGCGCGAAACCATTGATGGTGAAGAACTGCGCCGGATTGTGTCTGAGTACACCCTGGTGCCCGACAAGCAGCAATACGTGCCTCAGCTGTAGGATTAGCTCAGCCAAAACGTAAAAAGCTCGCCCCGTGGGGCGAGCTTTTTACGTTTTGGCCTCTGGTAGCCTAGCTCTCCGACAAATTAGGCCTTGCCAAACAGATCAAGCTGCTCAGAGGGGTCGTAGGCGGCGGATTCTCTGGCGCGGCGGCGGGGCTGGGTGGATTTTGGCATTTCTCCTCGCAGGCCCACAGCGATGGTGCTGTTGCGCTCGATCTCGCGCATGACGTCGCGGGCGCGCTGGATCACCGAGGGGGGCAGCCCCGCCAGTCGTCCCGCTTCAATGCCGTAGGATTTGTCGGCCCCGCCGGGCTGCACCTGGTGAAGAAAGATGATCTGGTCGGGCATTTCTTTGACGGTGACCTGGTAGTTGGCGACGTTGGGAATCAGCGCCGCCAGCTCATTCAGTTCGTGGTAGTGGGTGGCGAAGATGGTGCGGGCCTCGATCTCGACCGCCAGGTACTCGGCCACGGCCCAGGCGATGGAGAGGCCATCGAAGGTGGCGGTGCCCCGGCCAATTTCGTCGAGCAGCACCAGGGACCTGGGCGTGGCGTGGTTGAGAATATTCGCCGTCTCGTTCATCTCGACCATGAAGGTGGACTGGCCCGTGGCCAGGTCATCGACAGCGCCGACGCGGGTGAAGATGCGATCGCACACCCCCAGCCTTGCCCCCTTAGCGGGCACAAAGCTGCCCATCTGGGCCATCAGCTGAATCAGCCCCACCTGGCGCAGGTAGCAGCTCTTGCCGCTGGCGTTGGGGCCGGTGAGAATGATCAGATCTTGGGCGTGCTTGGCGTCGCGATCCGCCGGGATTGTGCCCATGTAGTTAGAGTTGGGCACAAAGAACCCGGCGGGGAGCAGCTGCTCGACCACGGGGTGGCGGCCATCGGTGACGGCGATCGCCCGACTCTCATCCATCTCTGGGCAGCAGTAGCCCTGGAAGATGGCGACCTCCGCCAGGCCGCAGAGCACATCCGCCGCCGCCACCGCCGAGGCCACCTTGCGGATCAGTTCTACCTGCTGGCCCACCTGTTCACGCAGCTGGTTGAAGATCTCATACTCTAGGGCGTTAATTTCTGACTCTATATTAAACACCCGGGTTTCGCGCTCCTTAAGCTCTGGGGTGATGTAGCGCTCTTCGTTGGTCAGGGTTTGCTTGCGGATGTAGTCGTCAGGGGCCTGGTCGGCGCGGGCGCGGGAGACGCTGATGTAGTAGCCAAAGGCCTTGTTAAAGCCCACTTTGAGCGTCGAGATGCCGGTGCGTTTGCGTTCGGCGGGTTCTAGCTCCGCGATCCATTTTTGGTCATCCACCGCCTGCTGGCGCAGGTCGTCGAGCTGGGGGTTGACCCCGTCGCGAATCAGGTGGCCTTCGGTGAGGTAGAGGGGCGGGGTTTCGACCAGGTGCGATCGCAGCATCTGCCCCAGTTTTTCTAGCTCCGGCGGCACATACTGCAAGGCTTGCAAGTAGGGCGACTGGGCTTTTTCTGCCAATGCAGCCAGGTCAGGCAGGCGCAAGAATGAATCTGCTAGAGCCACCAGATCTCTGGCGTTGGCGGTGCCGGAGCCAGCCCGACCCGCCAGCCGCTCTAGATCGTAGATCTGCTTTAGCTTGTGTTGCAGCATCTGCCGTAGGTTGCCGTCCTGCAAGAGTTCCAAAATTGTGGACTGTCGTGACTGAATGCCCTTTACATCCAATAGCGGTTGCAGCAGCCAGCGGCGCAGGGTGCGCCCGCCCATGGCCGTGACGGTGCGATCGAGCGCCCAGAGAAGCGATCCGTTGTAGGTGCCGTCCCGCGCGGTCTGGGTGATCTCTAGATTGCGGCGGGTCTGGTGGTCGATCACCAGGTAGGCGGCCAGGGTGTAGGTATAGAGGGGCTGGAGCGGGGCCTGAACGGTCTTCTGGGTTTCTTCCACGTAGTGCAGCAGGCCGCCCGCCGCCCGCACCGCCAGGGGCAGGTGGTCACAGCCGAGACCTTCCAACGATCGCAACCGGAAACGCTGGAGCAATCGCTGCCTTGCCTCGCTCTGGCTGTAGGGGCCTTGGGGCCGTAGGGTGTAGCAAAACTGCCGAGGAAAACAGCTTGGCAGCTGATCTGACTTATCTCCCGGTCGCAGCATTGCCCCCAGATTGGGCGCATCCACCGGAAACAGCACCTCGGCGGGCTGGAGCCGGAGCAATTCTTGACCGAGCTGGTCGAGGTCTCCGCCCTGAGTGGTGAGAAATTCTCCGGTGGACACGTCGGCGTAGGCCAGCCCCCAGTGGTGCCCCGCCACCACAGCCGAGGCCAAAAAGTTGTTCTGGCTGGCGCTGAGCATGCCCTCTTCGATCACGGTGCCAGGGGTGATGACGCGGGTGACTTCACGCTTGACTAAGCCCTGGGCGACGGCGGGGTCTTCGACCTGGTCGCAGATGGCGATCGCAAAGCCCTTTTCCACCAGCAGAGTGCAGTAGCGATCGAGGGCGTGGTGGGGAATGCCCGCCAGGGGCACCCGACCAATGGCTTTGCCCGCGTCTTTGCTGGTGAGCACCAGTTCGAGTTCGCGGGCGATCGAGATCGCATCTTGAAAAAAGGTCTCAAAGAAATCCCCCACCCGGTACAGCACCAGGGCGTGGGGATACTGCTCCTTCATCTCCACGTAGTGGCGCATCATCGGCGTTAGGTCGTCCCAATTCACCGAGTGGTGGTCGGCGTAGCGCACGGTGTGCTTGGCCAACCGCTCTGGGATGGGGGGCTGACTGTCGGCAGAAGGGGAGGAACCAGACATAAGTGGCGTTGATGCGGTTTTTTGTGGTGAATTGCAGTCTTCTTTTAACAGCCTTCTTTAGGCAGAAAATATGCTTGCAGAAATATTTTTGCATTTGCAGAAATATCTTTGCAGAGAATATCTAAGAGACTCAACTCAAATTAATGTCATTGTCGGGTAAAAACTCCGTATCGAGCGCTGTTTCAGGTGTAAACGGCACCCACTCTGGAAAGGTCTCTAGGGATAGCCCAGTTTCCACCGCCGTTTTTTTGCGGGCCAGGGTATAGCAGTCGGCGTAGATGCTGGCAAAATAGGGGCGCAGGCTGGGGCTGTCGCGAAAGGCTTTGGCGATGCGGTCTCGATGCTCCAGAATCGTAAACCGCCAACTATTGGAGCGGCGATCGCCCTGGTACTGATACTTCAGCAAATGCCGCAGCAGCACCTCCAGGTTGCTCTCCACTGCTCGCTTTTCACTGCGCCCCATGTCGTCTAGTTCTTCTGCCAGGTTGAGTACATCGATTTGGTTAAGCCGCCCACTGCGAAGCAGCTCAGCGGTTTCGGCTAGCCAGCGAAGATAGTCGCTGTCGTAGAGAGCTGCTGACTCTGGCGGAGAATGAATGGGCTGCGGTGCCGTCATGACAGGGGCCAGTTGAAGATTCCAGTTGAAAATTGTGGCGACTAAACCTTGCGGGGAGCAATGCCGTTGGGGGCGATCGTAGCAGATGGGAGCGGCCAGAGGCGAACTGGCTAGAACACCTGAACACCCATAGCGCCCTGCCTAGATTTAGGTCAGATGTTAAGCACCATTAAGCTTCTTTGCACAGCCCGTAAGCACTACAGAGCCTGTGTTAACTTCAATATCGTTGCACAGCTCAACGATGTTGAACAATAACGAGGTTTTACCCGTGGCCCTGTCAGAAAAGTTTGCTCCCGCCCTGACCGAAACCCGCGAAGACTTCTCCGAGTACGTCGCCCATCTGCAACTGCACATGGCGCTTCAGGCCCGTAACTTGGTGCCTTCTCTCGGTCACACTGGCGATCGCCGCCACAACCTGCTGCACCAAACCCAGGCCGACATCGAGAAGCTCGTCTCCCGCCAAGGGTTTTAAAATTCCTCCCTAGCCAATGCTGTTTTCGCCGCCGCTTTCTGGGGCGTTGTCTAGGGCAATACTTTTTACCGGCAATGTCCATAGGGGCAGTACTGTAATGCTGGCCAAGACCCAACTCTATGGGTCTTGGCTTTTTAATCGCATTCAGGCAGCTCGGCTGGCCGCGCCTCTGGCGAGCATGGATACTTACCTATGGTCGAATGTCACTGAATTAAGGCTGGTGGGCAGTGCCCACCCTACGGCAGATCAAGGCTTCTGNGAATGGCACTGAATTAAGGCTGGTGGGCAGTGCCCACCCTACGGCAGATCAAGGCTTCTGGCGATCTGCGAGGGTTAATTTCAGCTTATGTCAGTGCCATTCGCCTATAGTCCCCCCGCGATTTGGCGGGGACTATAGGCGATTTTAGGATGCTGACCTAGGCGGCCGAGAGGGCGGCGGCGGCGGTCGTCTTGGCGGTTGAGAGCTGGGCCAAAATGCCGTTGACGTTGGTTTTGGCGTCGCCAAAGAACATCAGGGTGTTGTCGTTGAAGAAGAGGGGGTTTTCGACCCCGGCGTAGCCGGAGGACAGGCTGCGCTTGAGCACCACCACTGTGCCCGCTTCCCAGACTTCCATCACGGGCATACCGGCGATTGGGCTGGTGGGGTCATTTTTGGCGCTGGGGTTCACCGTGTCGTTGGCACCCACCACCAGCACCACATCGGTGGCAGCCAGATCGTCGTTGATTTCATCCATCTCAAGCACGATGTCGTAGGGCACGTTGGCCTCGGCCAGCAGCACGTTCATGTGGCCAGGCATGCGACCCGCCACAGGGTGAATGCCAAACCGCACCTGCTTACCCTGGGCGCGCAGCATGCGGGTGATCTCGGCGACGGCGTGCTGGGCCTGGGCCACGGCCATGCCGTAGCCGGGAACGATTACCACGCTCTGAGCGTTGGCCAGCAGGTCAACGACTTCGCCCGTGGTGGTGCTGGTGGCGCTGCCCTCAAGGGCGGCAGCCTGACCCGCACCGCTGGCGGTTTCCCCAAAGCCCCCCAGCACCACGTTGATGAAAGAGCGGTTCATGCCCTTGCACATGATGTAGCTGAGAATGGCCCCGCTGCTGCCCACCAGCGCCCCGGTGATAATCAGCAGGTCGTTGTTGAGCATAAAGCCCGCCGCCGCCGAGGCCAGGCCCGAGTAGCTGTTGAGCAGCGAGATCACCACCGCCATGTCGGCCCCGCCGATCGCCAGCACGATCACAATGCCGAAGCTGGCCGCGATCGCCGTCATCGCCCCCAACGCCATCAGCGGTGTGGTGCCCGTGGCGGTCAGGAAGGGTGCGCCCAGGACTGCGATCGCCCCCAACATGCCCAGGGTAATCACATGCCGGGCGGGCAGCAGCACCGCCCGACTGGGCACCCAGCCCCGCAGTTTCGCCACCGCCACCATCGACCCCGTAAACGTAACAATGCCGATGAACACACCCACAAAAATTTCGACCCGGTGGATGATCACATCTGCCCCCACCAGAGCGGCACTGGGCTGAAGATATTCGGCAAAGCCCACCAGCACGGCGGCTAGGCCCACAAAGCTGTTGAGCAGTGCCACCATCTCGGGCATGTCGGTCATCGCCACCCGAGAGGCGGCCAGCGCCCCCACCATCACCCCCAGCCCAATGGAGCCGAGCTGAATCGGGTAGCCCTGGCTAATGGCGGCGGTGGCGATAAAGGCAACGGCCATGCCGACCATGCCCAGCAGGTTGCCCCGCTTGGCGCTCTCCGGCTGCGACAGCCCCGCCAGGCTGAGAATGAACAGGGCGCTGGCGGCGATATAGGCAGTGGTGACGAGGTTGTTTTCCATGTTTGAGGAAGTGAAGGGGTGGTAAATAAACTGTTCTGAATTGAACTGTTCTGACTTTTCAAATCAGAACAGTTTATTTATGAAACATATTCAACATCCGCTGGGAGACCATAAAGCCGCCCGCGATGTTAACGGTGCCGAGAAAGAGGGCGATCGCCCCCAAGATCGTCATCGGTGAGGTGATATCGCCCGAGATCTGAAGCATGCCGCCAATGATAATGATGCCGCTGATGGCGTTGGTGACGCTCATGAGCGGGGTGTGCAGGCTGGGCGACACATCCCAAATCACCTTCCAGCCGAGAAAACTGGCAAGGACGAAGACCGTCAGGTGGGTGATGAAGGAGGCCGGTGCCCAGAGGCCGATGGCGACGACCACGCCGCCCAGGAGCAGGGGCCAGAGAATCTTGCTGAGGGGGGATTTGGCAGTGGGGATTTCTTCAGCGGCTGGGGGGGCAGACGAGGCGCTGGGGTCCGGGGCCGGAGCCTCTACCTTCGGCGGCGGCCAGGTGACTTGACCGTTGTGAATCACCGTAGTGGCGCGAATCACCTGGTCTGCCATATCAATAGAAAAATTCTCAGCTCCGCCCAGGTCGCTGAGCAGGTGCACCAGGTTGTTGCCGTAGAGCTGGCTGGCCTGGGAGGCCATGCGGCTGGGCAGATCAGTCAGGCCAATGATGGTGACGCCCTGGTGGATGATCACCTCGCCGGGCTGGGTGACTTCGCAATTGCCCCCCTGTTCAGCGGCCATGTCCACAATTACCGAGCCAGGCTTCATGCTCTCGACCATCTCCTGGGTGATCAGCAGCGGCGCAGGCTTGCCGGGGATCAGCGCCGTGGTAATGATAATGTCGACATCCTTAGCCTGCTGGGCAAACAGGGCCATTTCGGCAGCGATAAAGGCCGGGCTCATCACCTTGGCGTAGCCGCCCTCGCCGCTGCCGTCCTCTTCAAAGTGCAGCTCTAGAAATTCTGCCCCGAGGCTCTGCACCTGCTCTTTGACCACCAGGCGGGTGTCGAAGGCTTTGACGATCGCCCCCAGGCTCTTGGCCGCGCCGATCGCCGCCAGACCCGCCACGCCAACCCCGATCACCATCACCTTGGCGGGGGGCATTTTGCCAGCGGCGGTGATCTGCCCAGTAAAGCAGCGGCCAAAATTGCTGGCGGCCTCGATCACCGCCCGGTAGCCGCCGATGTTGGCCATGGAGCTGAGGGCATCGAGCTTTTGGGCGCGGCTAATGCGGGGCACCGCATCCATCGCCAGCACGGTGCCGCCCTGTTCGGCCAGCTGGGCCAGCAGCTCTGGGTTTTGAGCGGGCCAGATGAAGCTGATCAGGGTGCTGCTGGGCTTGAGTAGGGTGACTTCGTGGCGGTCAATATGGGAGTGGTGCTGGGGCGATCGCACCTTCAGCACCACATCGGCGGCATGCCAGAGGCTAGGAGCGTCAGGCACAATGCGGCAGCCGGCGGCCTCGTAGGCGCTGTCGGTAAAGCTGGCCCCGACCCCGGCCTGGGTTTCGACCAGCACCTCAAAGCCTAGCTTTTGCAATTTTTTAGCGGTGTCGGGGGTGGCGGCGACCCGCCGTTCCCCCGCAAAGGTTTCTTTAGGAATGCCAACCGTTACCCCCGCAGAGGCAGACTCGGCTGGGGTCACCACAGGGTTCTCTTGGGGGGCGGCGATGGTCATAGAGGATTACTACCGAGATGGGCTTATAAACAAACAGATAGCGAAGAAAAAATAGCGATGATGGGCTTGGATAGCGGTGATGGACAGGATTGGGCGGAGCAGTCACTCCACCTATCCACATCGGCCCACAAGAAACCCAGTCATCAACCCCAAGTAAATATCTTTAACCAGGCAACGGGCAGCAACCCGCATTGGGGACAATTTAACCTATGTCGGGCCAATGTCGGAGACTTTGCTCTGTAGAGATATTGAAGATATTTCCTCGCTGTTCTAGAACGCCGAGGTGGCGATCGCGCTTCAGCTCCAGCCTAATGCCGCCCGCCTAATACCGCTCCACGTCGGGGAACACCGCCGCCGCTGGGCTGCGGGCCGCTTCACCACAGGTGCGGGGGCTGGGCAGCAGTTTCGTCGGGTTTGCCAGCCGATCTGGGTCAAGGGCCTGGCGCACCCAGCCCATGGTCTCTAGGTCAGTGGATGAAAACATATCGGGCATGTAGCAGCGCTTGTCGGCCCCAATGCCGTGCTCGCCCGAGATGCTGCCCCCCACCCGCACGCACAGCTTGAGAATGTCGCCGCCTAGGGCTTCCACCTGCTCCAGTTCACCAGGGATGGCGTTGTTGTAGAGAATCAGCGGGTGCAGGTTGCCGTCGCCCGCGTGGAACACGTTGGCCACCCGGTAGCCGTGTTTGTCTCCCAGCGCCTCGATCTCTTGCAGCACGTAGGGCAGCTGCGTGCGCGGAATCACGCCATCCTGCACGTAATAGTCGGGGCTGAGCTTGCCCATGGCGGCAAAGGCGGCCTTGCGGCCCTTCCACAGGCGCAGACGATCTTCGGGGTCGGTGGCCACGGTGAGGGTGCGGGCACCATTTTGGCGGCAGAGGTCAGCGATGCGATCGCCCGTTGCCGTCACCTCCGCCGGTAGCCCATCGATCTCGATCAGCAAAATCGCCGCCGCGTCGCGGGGGTAGCAGTTGGTCGCCACCACGTCTTCCACCGCGTTGAGGCTAAAGTTATCCATCATCTCCATGCCAGCGGGGATGATGCCAGCGCTGGTAATGGCCGACACCGCCGCGCCCGCCGCCGCCACCGAGGTAAAGTCGGCCAGCAGCACCTGAATCGACTGGGGCGCTTTGAGAATTCGCAGGGTAATTTCGGTAGCGATGCCCAGGGTGCCCTCCGAACCCACAAACAGGCCGCAGAGGTCGTAGCCGGGGGTCTCGGCCACCTCGCTACCGATCTCTACAATGTCGCCCGTGGGCAGCACCACCTTGAGGCCCAGCACGTGGTTGGTGGTCACGCCGTACTTAAGACAGTGCACTCCGCCAGAGTTTTCTGCCACGTTGCCGCCCACTGAGCACACCGACTGGCTAGAGGGGTCAGGGGCATAGTAAAAGCCCGCGCCGCTGACCGCCTGGGTGACCCAGTTGTTGATCACCCCCGGCTGCACCACCACCCGCTGGTTGTCTAGGTCAACGTCGAGAATTTGGTTCATGGTAGCGGTGACAATTAGCACCGAGTCTTCGATGGGCAGCGCTCCGCCCGAGAGACCCGTGCCAGCCCCCCTCGCCACAAAGGGCACTTGGAACTGGTGACAAATTTTTACGGCTGTCGCGACTTGTTCTGTAGTCCGAGGCAGAACCACTACCGCCGGTCGTTGGCGGTAGCTGGTCAGCCCGTCGCACTCGTAGACCAGAATTTCTTCTTTGCGGCGCACGACGCGATCGCTCCCTAGGGCAGCGGCAAAGACGTCAACAATTGGTGCCCAGTCAATGCGCGATCGCTCAGCTACGGTCATGGCCCACACTGGTTAAGATGCCTACGATCCTACCTTGAACGGCTGTGATCGAGTGGTGCGATCGCCCTCAACTCTGGATTCATCCCCCCATGGCCCAGCCCTGACCTCTGCCATGGCATTTGAATATTGGTCAGGAGGAGGTTTCTTCGGTCTTTTGCCGAATCATGTTCTCGCCGCCGAGCATGCGCTTGGCCGCATCGAGCAGCATTTCTTCCAGGTAGGGCTTGGTAAAGTAGCCCCTGGCCCCCAGGTCAACCGCCATCTGTCGGTGGCGATCAGCCCCTCGGGAGGTCAGCATCGCCGTCGGAATCTGGCTTAGAGTGCTGTCTTTTTGCATCCGCGAGAGCAGCTCTAGACCGTCCATGCGAGGCATTTCGATGTCGCAGAAGACCAGATCGCAGGGCAGACCAGATCGCAGTTTTTCCCAGGCTTCCTGGCCGTCGCGGGCCTGTTCGACCCGGTAGCCGATCTTGTTAAAGCTCATCGACAGCAGCTCGCGTACCGTAATCGAGTCGTCCACAATTAGCACCGTGGGGTCGGTTTGGGCGACGGTTTCGACAGGTTCTTCGTCCACCGTCTGCGTCCACAGCGAGGTGGAGGCGTCACGGCGCAGACGGCCGCTGGCCAGGTCAATTAGCTCTAGCACATCGGCGATGGGCATCACGCGCCCATCCCCCAGTACCGTGGCCCCAGCAATACCGATGGGCTTAGGCACCGGCCCTTCCAGCTGCTTAATCACAATTTCTTGCTCGCCGATCACCTGATCGACCTGAAGGGCAATAAAGGTACTGGCGCTGCGCAGCACCACCATTGACACCACGCCTTCATCTTGGGGGCCACCGTAGACCCGCCCCCGGCCCAGGCTGCGATTGAAGCGCAGCAGATCGCTCAGGGGGCGGAAGGGCAGCAGCGTATCACGCCAAAGAATGCAGGTGTGGCCCTGGTCATCGGTTTGAATGCGCTCCCTGGGCACGTCGAACATGTCTTCGACCCCGTCCATGGGGAAGGCGATGCGGGCCTGTTTGTTGACGCAGCTCAGCGCCTTGGTAATGCTGAGGGTGAGGGGCAGTCGAATGGTAAAACTGGTGCCCTTGCCCACCTCAGACTCAATGGTGATCGAGCCGCGAATGTCGGATAGAGCGGTGCGCACCACGTCCATGCCCACGCCGCGCCCAGAGAAGTCGTCGGCCTGGTCGCGGGTGCTAAAGCCGGGCAGAAACAGCAGATCATAGACCTCAATTTCGGTCATGGTCTGGGCTTCGATGGGGGTGATCAATCCCTGCTTGAGGGCCTTGGCTTTGACGATCGCCGGGTTGATGCCGCCGCCGTTGTCGGCAATGTAGATCACGGTCTGGTTGCCCTGGTAGAAGGCGCGTACGGTGATGGTGCCCTCTCGACCTTTGCCCGTGGCCAGGCGCTCTTCGGGCGACTCAATGCCGTGGGTAATGGCGTTGTTGACCAGGTGGGTCATGGGGTCGTAGAGACGCTCTAAGATCATCTTGTCGATCAGGGTGTCGCGCCCTTCGACCACCAGCTGAGCCTCTTTGCCACACTTGAGGGAAATATCGCGCACGGCGCGAGGCAGGCGATCGGCGGTCTGACCAAAGGGCACCATGCGGGCCTTGTTGAGGCCCTCTTGCAGTTGGGTGGTGACCTGGCGAAACTGGCGGGCGATCTGGTCGGTAGAGTCGATGGTGAACTCAATGTCCGACGAGGCCTCCCGCACCCGCACAATCAGTTCGATCATCTCCTGGGAGAGGGTGTGAAAACCGGTGAATCGATCCATCTCCAGAGCGTCAAAGGTGGCTCCGGTGGCGTGGCTGCTGCCCCCGCGATCTGAGGAAGACACCCCCAGGGCAAAGGCCTGGCGGTTGGCGATTAGGGAGCTTTCGAGCAGCGATCGCTCGTACAGATCGCGTATGCGCTGGCCCGCATCGTTGAGCTGTGACACCTGGTGCAGCAGGTTGTCGAGAAACTGCCGCAGGCGTTCCTGATCTTGCTCCAGGGAGTTGCGGTTGACCACCAGCTCGCCCACTAGGTTGCTCAAGGTGTCGAGGTGGCCGACCGAAACCCGCATGGTCTGGTCAGCAGCATTGGTAGCGCGGCGCGGCGATCGCCGTGCCGCCTGCAATGAAGCCGCTCGCCGTGCCCCCAGAGACGGGGCCGACCCGCCCAGCTGATCGGCTTCCTCTAGAAGTTTTTCTAGGTCGTCAAACTCGTCGTCAACGGGGGCCAGGGTGCGATCAGCTGCTGTGGCCCCATTGATAGCCGTGCTGCTAACCTCAGTGCCGCTGGCGGCCCCGTCATCGAAGGAATTCTCGCCCAGCAGGGCCTCTAGATCATCAAAGCCGTCATCCTCAAAGCCAGTATTAGGTGGGGCAGCTAGTTCATAGCGATCGCCGTTGCGATCGTCACCTTGACTGTCCTGGCTTTCCCCAGTTTCATCCAAGGCGTCATTCAGAGAGCCGTCAAGGCCATCCCACCCAAAGGCATCTACCTCGCCGGGGGCAGGTGACTCCAGCAGACTCTCTAGATCCTCAAAGTCAAAGTCTTCGGCGTTAAAGCCACTGGCCTCAGAGGTAGCCGCCGCTGGCTCTGGCTCTACCTCTGGCTCTGGCTCTACCTCTGGCTCTGGCTCTACCTCTGGCTCTGGCTCTGTCTCTACCTCTGGCTCGGCACCGTCATCCATCGGAGCATCAAAGCTATTATCGGCCTCGGCTCCCGTTACCGCCGCTGCTGCCCCATCGATGGATGACGCCGGGGCGGCATCGTTGGTGAGATCAAAGCTGCTGTTCTCCAGCACTAACTCCCCAAACGGATCGTCGGCAAAGGCGTCATCTTCCCCAAAAAAGTTGTTAGCGGCATTATCTGGGGCGGCGCTATCAAACCAATCGTCCCCATCGTCATCCGTGACGACAGGGGCAGGGTCAAATACATTAGATACCGGTGCCCCTAGAGCAGAGTCTGAGAATAGGCCGTTATCGCCTTTGGCGGCGCTGCTGCCGAAGCCATCCAAGTCAACCTCAAGGTTTAGCTCTGGCATGGTGTAGGCGTCGTCATCTTCGATCAAGTCATCTTCCGAGATGGCATCAAAGAAATCATCCACTTCGTCCAGGGCTGAAACACTGGTAGCAGGTTGGTCTACGCTATTCGTGTCCGAGTCAGCATCAAAGTCAAAGAAGTCGTCCAGCGGCCTGTCATCAGCCTCTGCCTCAGGAGTTGGGGAAGTCTCAGAAAGGAAATCATCCAGCGGATCGGCAGCGGCGCTGGTGGCCACGGCGGCTGGTGTTTCAGTCTCTAAATCGGTCAACAGGTCAGAGGATTGCTCTACCGCTCCACTGGCCCCATCGATCCCGACAGCCTCTGGTTCTGGAGTGGCTAGCTGACCTGTGGTCGATCCGGCGTCTAGGTCATAGCCAAACAGTCTAGCCATGTCGTCAAGGGCTTGGGTTTCCGAGTCATGAGCTGGGGTATCAGCCGTGCTGTCATCAGCCAGTAGATCGGCAAATTCGGCATCTAAATCCCCAGAGTCAGCGGCTTCACTATCGGGGCCTAGGAAACCCAGAGAGTCCGCCGAAAGATCGTCGTCTTCCCAAATGTCAGCAAACCCATCGGGCACCCCTTCAAACAGATCGGCCAGGCTATTGAGCTCAGTGGCACCTACCGCTGGCCCAGAGGCCTCGGCCATCCCCTGGCGCGGCCCTGCTGGCAGCGGCTCGTCGAGCTGACCAAAGACCGCCTCCAGGCCGGTATCGGTCACGTTGTCAGCGTCGTCAAGCGCCAGCTGATCAAGCCAGCTATCGGCGTCAGCTAGGGCCAGTTCGTCGGCCTCGTCCGCTTCTGCAACAGCAAAGAGATCGGCCAGTTCAGCGGCTTCAGAATCATCGTTTAATGCCTCGGCGAGCAGGGCATCAAGGGTCGAGTCATCACTGACTGGAGCAGTCGCCAGGGCAGGCAGCAGAGATTGTAGAGCGGCTGAGATGCTGACCTGGTTTGCAGCCCCGGCCAACACCTGATCTTGGGCCTGTTTGAGATCTTTAATCACTACCGGGGCCAGGGTGCGGTAGGTCTGGTAGGGGCTGGCGATCGCACCCTCAACCGCATTAGTCAGAGCACACCATTCGCTCAGCTCAAACTGTTCGCCAATGCTATCCATACGCTGGCACAGCCGTCCTAGCTCCTGGCGAGAGGCGCTGTTATCGGGCTGCTTAAAGGTCGCCAGCATATCTCGCAGCAGCGCCGCGATATCGCTGCGAAACACCAGCTGTAGGGCGCTGGTTTCGGGGTGGGGGGCCGCTGCTACCACCG
>QBMN01000145.1 GCA_003241845.1 Shackletoniella antarctica
TGATGGGGGTGATGGGGGTGATGGGGTTAGGCTAACCCTGACCAAATGGAGCAGGCGGAATGCGGGCGATGCGGCGAGACTGAAGCTCACTGGGCAACCAGTAGGCCGAGACCATGCCGTCGTTGCTGTCGAGGTAGAGGTCGGCGGCGGTGAGCAGGTCAGCGGCGCTGGTGGTGGGGTCGAGGTCGGCGAAGAGATAGGTGGGCTTGCCGGTGCCCACGAAGGCGATCGCGCAGGGCTGGTCACAGATGCACAGACAGCCCGTTGTTTTGATCGTTAGCTCATCTTTGTGGGGCCAATCGGCGTACTTTGCTTCAAGCTGCTTCAGCAAATGAGCACCGCCCGTCTCCCCGTCGCGCTTTTCCTCATCGGCAGCAAAGCCGCAGCCTTTGCACACAATTAGCTGGTCCGGCATGGCTAAGATTCCTCCACCAGATATTTGAATAGGTCATCGAGCACGGCGTTGGCGGCGATCGGACCGCTGCCGATCCAGTAGCTGGGCACCCGGTAGACCCGCCCCGCCTGCACTGCCTTGAGCTGTTGCCAGAGGGGGTCGCGCTCTAGGGCATCCAGCTTTTGTTGCAGCCGGGCATTTTCTTCGGCGGTGTTCTCCCCCGTCCAGAGAAAAATGACGTCGCCATCGGCCTGCTCAAACAGTTCGCGACTGATGCTGGTTTGAATGGAATTGCCAAAGCGCTGTTTCGCCTCCGCCGCGCCAATATCCTGAGCGGGCGGGCGGGCTAGCCCGGCATCTTGCAAAACCGTGCCACAGAAGGAATCTTTCAGGTATAGGTTGATCGTGTCGGGGTACAGGCGAATCACCGAGGCCTGTAGCTCATTCGGACGCACGCCCATCTGAGCTTGAAAGTCAGCCGCTCGGGCCTGATACGCGTCTAGGGCGGCTTGGGTGGCGGCGGCTTGATTCAGCGCCGTTCCCATGGTCAAAAACACCTCTTTCCACTGGCCGCTGTGCTCAAAGGGCACCAGCAGGGTAGGGGCAATCTGGGCCAGCTGTGGATAGATGCCCTGATGGGCATCTTGTCCCACAATCAAGTCGGGCTTCAACGCCAAAATGGCTTCTAGATTGGGTTCACCGCCTTTGCCAATCTCTTGGGCATCGGTCATCAGCGGCTCCAGGGGAGCCTGGAAGTCAGAGAAAACCGTCGCAATCGGATCGAGGCCAGCGGCGATCGCATACTCAAAGGCCACCCCATCCAAGGTCACCAACCGCTGGATTTCTTCCGGCACGCATGTTGTTCCCGCAGGATGCTCTACCACGGTACAATCTGCCGTCGCTGAAGTTTCAGGTTGGGGCGATCGCTGGCACGCCACCGCTAACCCCAACGTCAGCAATAGCGTTCCTATCCAAGCAAGCCAATTTTTTAATAGCCGTGAACGCAATTTGTAACCTCGTTTTGCTGTAGATAGGTATTGGGTATCGGGTACTGGGTTTTGGGTTTACGGTGTACGGTTCCATCCTGCACCCTGCACCGTACTCCCGACACCTGCTATCGGCGACCCGACACCCCTCTACTAAAACTCCACCGCCACCCTGGCCGTCACCGTAAACGGTGCGCCCGGATTGGCAAACTGAAACTCATCCGACGAGGTGAAGTAATTGATGTTGAACAGGTTTTCGACATTAAGCTGCGCCCGCCAGTTGTCGCGCCGGTAGAACAACGCAGCATCGGTACGGAAGTAGCTGGGCAGGGTGAAGCTATTATCCAAGTCGCCGGGGCGCTGGTCTAGATAAAACAGACCCAGGCCAGCGCCCAGCCCTTGCAAGCTGCCTTCCTGAATTTCGTAGCTGCTCCACAGGCTGAACTGATTTTGGGACACATTGGCCAGCTGATTTCCCACGGTGGGCCGGGTATCGCGGCTGACAAAGGCATCCAGCAGGGTGTAGTTGGCGGTGAGGTTCCAACCGGGTAGAATTTCTCCTCCCAAACCTAGCTCCAAGCCACGGCTGGCCACTTCCCCAGTTTGAATGGAAAGGGTGCGGTCATTGGGGTCAGGATTTCTGACATTTTGGCGACGAATATCAAACAGGGCCAGGTTAAAGCTCAGGGTGTCGGTAACGTCCACCTTGGTGCCAATTTCAAACTGTTGCCCCGTTTCAGGTCTGAAGGTTGACCCGTCAGAGTTACGAGCGGCTCCAAACGAAGGGCTAAACGAGCGGGTATAGGAGGCATACAGTGATATCGGCTCAATCGGTTCGTACACAATCCCTAGGCGAGGGGAGAAGGCGCTGTCGGTCTGGGTGAATTCTACTCGGTCTTGCCCTAGCCGTTGGGTAGTGCGGAACTGATCGCTGCTGTCGTAGCGCAGACCCGCCAGCAGCTTGAGGTTGGGCAACAGATCAACTTGATCTTGCGCGTATATCCCGATGGTATTGATAGTGTCATCTCTAAAGAAATTGGTCTCTCGGGGAAAGGGAACCCCAGCGTAGACCGGGTTGAAAATATTGATAGAGGGATAGGGAAGCCCGCCGGTTCTAAAGCCAGGTTGTTCGAGCACATTGCGATACTCAGCCCCGATCAGCACCTGGTGGCCAATGGAACCGGTATTAAAGCGGCCCACGGTTTCTACGTTGGTAAACAACCGACGGTAGTTGCCATCGGCAAAAAACTCAGTACGGTCTATGTCACCCGTCACTTCATCCACCGAGTCATAGAAGGCGGCAACGCGTTGGGGGCTGAACTGCAAATACTGGGTGCTATGCCGCAGGGACCAGTTGTCGCTAAAGTCGTGGTCAAGGCGGTAGCCCAGGGTGAACTGATCCTGGGAAAATTCGGCAAAGTCTTCGCCAACAAAGCGGCTGCGGGGCACATTTAGGGGCCCATCGGCGGTGAAGGGAATGCCTTCGTCGGTGGTTTCGCGATCGTGGGCATACTGGCCATAGAAATTAAGGGAAGTACTCGGCCCGATATCCCAGGTCAGAGTTGGCGACACCAGCAGTCGTTCGCCATTCACCAGGTCGCGGAAGCTCCCATAGTTTTCGTAGGACAGATTCAGGCGGTAGCGCACTGAGCGATCTTCACTCAGCGGCCCAGACAGATCGAGATTGCCCCGATAGTTGTCATAGCTGCCGACGCTAGCGCCAACCTCGTAGCGAGGCTCACTCAAGGGCTGCTTAGACACCAGGTTAATGATGCCGCCCGGTTCTCCCTGGCCAAACAGTACTGAGGCTGGCCCCCGCAGAATTTCAACCCGCTCGATATCGTTGGTGCTCAGCGGCGCTAGGGAAAAAGACTGAATGCCGTCGCGATAAATGCCGCCCCGGTTCGCAAAGCCGCGAATCAAAAAGCCTGGGCCAAACACACTGATGCCCCGTCCCCCCGCAGAGACCACACTCCCTGCGGTTTCCAAGGTATCCCCGAGTTCGGTCACGCTGCGGTCTTCAATTACCGCGCGGGGAATCACCTGAATCGACTGGGGAACGTCGCGCAGCGGAGTATCGGTGCGGGTGGCGGTACTGGAGTTGCGGGGCGCATAGCCCTCATCGCCTTCCCCCGTCACCCCAATGCGGATGGCGTCATCGTCGCCAGAGGCCAGCCCCAGCCCCGGCACAATAGCCAACACCAGGCCCGCCGCCCCGGCGCTCACATTCACCGCTGGCGGCCCATCGTTGCCGGTGATCGAAACCCGTACTCGGTTATCCTCCAGGCTGGTCACACTCACCAAGGCAATGCCCTCAGCGGGGCCAAACTGCTCAAAACTCTCGCCCTCGGGCAGCGCCAGCACCGCATTAGAAATTTCTGCCACCAGGGCATTGCCCACCACCTCGGTCGTGGGTTCGGCCAAAGCGCCCGCCGCGTCTAGCACCAACCGCAGCCCCTCGCCCTCTGGCTCCACTCGCACACCAGTAATTGGTGTCGCCGCCTGGGCCAGGTCTACCGCCTGGTCGCTGGGCTGCGCCACTTCCACCAAAGACAACGCCGTTTCAGCCTGGGCCGCCACCGGCACCAACGCCAGCCATCCCGCCAGCAGCACCAACCGTTGCAATCGAACTCCCATCACACCACCTGTTAAATCGTTGAGAACGCTGCCCTGGCCGCAAATGGCTTCAAGGCAATCAGGAATACTTCTCAACGAGATACAGGTTGATGAGAGCCGCTAAAATCAAGGATGATCCCTAGGCGGAGTTTTTGCGATCGCCTCCCGGAGTTTTTGGAAAGAGGGTTTACGGTCAGGGTTTACGGTTCAGGGTTGCCCCTGTTAAGATGGCTGTCGAATACAGTAAAATCTCCAGAACGGTGATGATTTGTCGGTCTTCGGCTACGACCACCAGGGAGTGAACTCCCTGGCTCCTCGCTCAAGTCTGCTAAAGCAGACTGGGGTAGTCGGCTCACAATCCTCTTCAGAGGATTGTCACTGAATTAAGGCTGGTGGGCACTGCCCACCCTACGGCAGATCAAGGCTTCTGGCGATCTGCAAAGGTTAATTTTAGCTTATGTCAGTACCATTCCTCTTCAGAGGATTTCTGCTTGGAGCCTGGAACTTTCAGTCCTAGCAGCCTGTCGGAGAAACCCAGTCAGTCCCGATGAGACCGTGCAATCGCCTCAGGTTGAAGGCAAGGCAGACCAGAGACCACTCCCCTTGAACGTTTTGCAAGCCTCGTAGGGAGAACTGACGAAATCCAATCGTCTCCTTGATGATGCCAATCACCGGTTCAACGGTACATTTTCGTAACCGATAGAGTGCCTGACCGTCATCCGTCTTGAGTTTATAGGCCATCTTAAGTTTCGGAGCAGCATCTGGGGCAGGCGGATCTCCTAATTCCTCCAACTAAGCGTTCCAGCTGCGGTGATGAGATTGGCGACCGGTGGCCATGTAGGGCTCAATCCCTCGGCCCTGGAGACCCTCAATATTAGTGGTACTGAAGTAACCGTTGTCTAAGGCGGCCCGCTTCGGTTGACCCAAGCGAGGGTCGATGGCATCGACGGTTGGCAGCGCATCGAGCTGGTCGTTGGGATGGTTAGACAGACTCGTGGCCACCACCAACAGGCTCTGATGACTGACCGCAACTTGGGCATTGTAGTGTTGGTCGAAGCCTGAGTCGCGAGCATTTTTCATGATCCGCGATTCGGGGTCAGTGAAGTTGTACGGGTCGTTGTCTCGGATCGCTAAAAAGGGGGCTTAGGCACCGGTCCACTGGGTTTTCGTCCGCTCTGTTGTTGGCGGGCGGCGCGCTCCGCCATCTGGGCCTCATACCCGGCTTGTTCGAGCTGATAGCGTTCCTCGGCTCTGGCTTGCAGCACGGTCTCGGCTTGGGCTAAGTGCTCCGGCGGTAGGCACTCTCGTATACTGACGGTCTGATCCAGGGTCGCTTCATAGTCAACGGTCTTAAATTTTCGAGGCATGGGGGCGATGATCAATGGTCTACCTTATTATGGTCAACACAGAGATTACTCCGACAAGCTGCTAGGCTCAGCGGTCAATCTGGCGATCCCGACCTTCGGTCTGGGCCACCTTAACAGGGGTGGGTTCAGGGTGTACAGTTCATCTTTGACCTTGCACCGTATACCTTGCACCTTGCCCCCTATCCCTCTTCTCCTACGCCCTCCTCTGCCTCGCATACACCCCCGGATTTACCCCATACTTACGGCGAAAGGCGGCGGCAAAGTGGCCCCGACTGGCAAACCCTACCGCCTGGGCAGCTTCGGTGACGCTGAGATCGCCCGATTCGAGCAGCTGGCGCGATCGCTCCATGCGGTGCTCGTGCAGATAGCCAAACACCGTAGTGCCAAACACCTGGCGAAAGCCCACCTTGAGCTTATGGTCGTTGATGCCCACCGCCCGCGCCAGGTCGATCAGCGAGGGGGGATGGGTGAGCTGGCGGCGTAAGAGGTTGCTGGCGTAGTGGATGCGCTCCACATCGTCGGGTTTTAGGGCGGGTAGGCTACACTCCCGTGAAACCGTGAGCAGGTCTTCGATGAGCAACGCCATCAGCTCCCACACTTTGCTCTCCAGGTAGAGCCGCTGGGTCAGCCCCTGAAACGGACAGTGCAAAATAGCCTGTACCGCCATTTGCATCGCCGCCGTCGGGGTGCCAGAGCATTCAAAGTAGCGTTGATCGGCAGGACGCAACAGCTCTAACACCTGGCGATCTTCGCTAGAGTCGCCGATCCACTGCTGAAATATGAATGACTCAATATGCACATTGACGCTGACAATCCGCCGCTGGCCGGGAACACGCCAAACCTCCGCTGGGGCCAACCCACTGCCAAAAAAATCATAGCGCTGGCTGCTTTTACCGCCGCCCTGCACCTGCTCAAAGGTGAACTCTAGGGGATGGGCGCGATCGCAATGCTGGATCTCCAAATCATCGTTTAGCCAGAGGTCTTCAATACAGAGATCGATGCCCTCGCGGAGCGCCACATAGCGCTGTTTCCCTTTCCTCAGAGTGGCAGGATAAGCCATCATGTCGCCCTCTGTAGCGGTGGCGGTGGACTCGTCGAGCCAGTTCGCGTAGTCGGCTTGAGAAAGGGTAATGGGCATGACGACGGGTAAAACAACGGTATAGCGAAAAAGGGGGATGCCCAAAGGCTGCATGGCCCCGTTTAGGCATCTCCCTGGCAACCTACATCTAAGGCATTAGATGTCAGAGAGAATTGAATAATCTTACCCTTAATTAGCAATGGTTCTCAATACTGGCGGAATGGGTTTGGGGTACCGGGTGTACGGTTCACGGTTTAGGGTTCACGGTTCGGAGCTTTACCTTGCACTGCACACCGCATATCGCACACCTTGCACCCAACGCCTCTTTACTGTCCAACCATTATCTTCTCGACCCGATAGGGTGTAATTGCCGAGGCTTTGTCGCTGGCGCAGGAACCTTTGAGGTAAACGGTGCTGGCTGCGTCGGCCACTACCTCGGCCTGAAAGGTTTGTAGCTCACCGGATGGGGTGCGGTAGGAGATCTCAACCCGGTTTAAGGTTTCCTCTTCGTCGTGTTCTAGCACCTGGGCGATCGCTGCAAAGTTGAACCACTCCCAGCCGTGGGTGAGCAGAAGCTGTTTTTCGAGCACCTGGGCGGCCCAGGGCAGCAGACCCCAGCCGCGATAGATGGTGTCTAGGGTGTGGATGTCGCCGCTGTGGGTGAGCACTGACCGCAAGAATTCGGCATCTAGGTGGCCGTAGTAGCGGGCGGAGGGAAAGTCAATGGCGGTGGGGGCCATGCGGTGGCCACCGATGTGACTGGCCTGCCAAATGCGGGTGTCTTGCAGGCCCAGGTCTGTGACGAGCTTGCGGGCCTGGTGATAGAGGGGTGCGCCAAAGCGGGAGCAGCAGCGATCGCGGCTGCCGTGGGTGCAGATCAAAATGTCGCGGGTTGGCAGATCGACTGGGGTGGCGCTGAGCGGTTCGCCCATGACGTATTGCCTGACCAGGGGGGCCACGGCGTCGATGCTTTCTAGATGAAATTCTTGTTTGTCGTAGGCGTAGGCAAGGCCCGAGGGCTGGCGAAAAAATAGGACGCGGGTGCCGCTTTTTGGCTTCAGGTGCCCGTTGTGGATGAGTAGGAAGCGGGTTTGGTAGCGATCGTAGTCATTGGCTATAACTTGGCCAAGCTCGCGCAAGTTATCAGGGATGCCTGGGGAATCTAACTCACGCGGTGCCCAGGGAGGCGGGCAGGCGATCGCCACATAGAGGCGGTGCTCAGAGGCGGTGCCAGCAATATCGATGCCAGACTGCCGAGATTGTTCAGCGCAGAAGAAAGGGTTCATAGTCTCGAATCTACCTGTTTGATGGAAAATTCAATGAGACAACTCAAGATTTTGGCAACACCCATTTCATGAAAATAAACAACTCCTTGGTACCACGTTTTGGTAATTACCCTACTCACGGTGAGGGGCAAACAGGTCTTGAACCTGGTCGAGAATAAGCTGCGCGGCCAGGGGGCCACGAATGTTGAAAAACAGGTAGGCCTCTAGAAAGTGAACTTGCCCGGCTTGGCTGGTGGATAGCGATCGCGTAATCGGGTTTTGTTGCCAGACCTGCTGAATGTGGTTCATGGCATCTTCCCGCAGGTGGTCAGAAATAAAGACCAGGATAATATCTGCCTGCAGTTCCGGCAGCACTTCGATGGAGAACCAACTTTCTGAGGCATTGCCTTTAGCCGGTAAGACGAGTTGAAAGCCTAGGGCTTCAAACAGGTTCCCTAAAAAGTGCTGGCCATCGGTGACGCCAAAGGTTTCCGGTAGTTGGAAAGCCGTCATCAAAAGCAGATTGGGATAGGTGGTGACCACGGCTGCGATCGCAGCCCGCGTCTCAGCCAGTTTCTGCTGATAATCCTGAATCACTTGCTCCGCCTGGGCTTGCCGATCCACGGCCTGAGCAACGCCCCGCAGGCCCCGCTGCCACTGGTCTTTTTGACTACCGGCAAACAATAAGGTCGGGGCAATTTGAGAAAAGCGATCGTAGTACTGCTGCTGAAAGGCTTCGCCAATAATCAGGTCGGGGTTGAGCTGCAATAACGTTTCCAGGGAGGGCGTATTGCGTAATCCTAAATTGATCGGTTGGCTGGTGACGCGATCGCCCAACACCGGAATTTCCGTAGTGGGTTCACCCAGTCCTGTGGTGGTGAATTCGGCATAGCCAGCTGGCTGCAGGCCCAACGACAGCAAAATATCGAGCATGTGAGGGGCTAAAACGGCGATGCGCTGAGGCTGACCGCAAACCTCTGTGGTGCCGACATCGTGTTCGACCATGCGGCAATTCTCTGTCGGTGCTGCTGATGATGGAGATGGATGCCGCGATAACTGATCTTCACAGGCCGCCACGGTACCCGTGAGCATCACCATCAGCAGACCCAGGGCAAGAAGCCGCCACCGTTTTCTGAGAAAACATCGTCGCCTGAATAATCGGGGGAACTCATAAAAGAACGGTCGATGGGCCATGGGTAAATCAATCAGCAGCAACGCAAAGCTTGAAGAGATCAGAAATCAGAACGTCGTCCGATAGCTGAGACTCACCGTTCGCCCCTGACCGGCTCTATTAGTGCTGTCAAAGAACGGGGCAAAGTACTGAGAATACACTGGGAAATATTGAGTATTCAACAGATTTTGAATGCCCAGGGTCAGCTCTCCATCCCCAAGGCGAACACCGCTCAAGAAATCGAGGGTGATGTAGCTGTTAATGGGGGCATCATCGGCACCCTCTTTAAAGCCGCGATCGCGGTTGCCAGAATACAGCAGTTGCAACCGATTCCGCCAGCCCGGCAGAGTTTCATTTTCCACATAGGCCGTCAGCTTGAACGGCGGAATGATAATGCTATTGAGCGCCATAAAATCGCCATCTTCATCGGTATCATCTTCGCCTTCTAGCCAGGCGGCAGTGCCTCCTAAACTCCAGCCATCGCCGGGCTGCCAGTCAACTGCACCTTCTACCCCGTAGACCCGTTGGGGCGAACGCACGGTTTGCAGCAGTCCACTCTCCGATACGGCAAATCTTGTGCCTAAACTGGAGTAGTTATAAAACCCGGCTAAAGATGCCTGGACTGTGTTCCAGTTACCCCGCAGGCCGATTTCATAGTTATCCACCTTTTGAGGTTGGGTTAGATCAATGGCAGCTTCAACAGCAAAGCCAGGAGGGGCAAAGCGCAGCACTCGGCCAATGTCAGGTAGTGAAAATCCCTGGGAAAAGCTTGTAAACGCTGTCAAACCATCCGCCACCTCGTAAGCCAGGCCAACATTAAAGACCACATCATCGGCATTCAGCGTGCCGCCTTCAACATCGACACCTCTAGAGGTGGTGTAGTCGTCGGTATCAATATTGAGGTTGACATACCGTGCCCCGCCACTAAGGGTGAGGCGATCGACAATATCCCACTGGAGCTGAGCAAAAATACCCAGGTCGCTCAAGCTATAGGGAGGCACAAAATCAATCTCATCAATCTTGCGAAAGATCAGGCCGCCGCTGGCGTCAAATTCGTCCGGGTCAAACAGGTTAAACTTCTGGGAACTGTTTTCCCGCACATAATCGACTCCCCACAGCAAACTAATCGTGTCTTCAAGATTAAACGAGGTATTGACCTGGACACGGCCTCCCCACTGCTGGGTGCTCCCCGGAGATTGGGAGATAATGCCAGAAAAGGCCCGGTCATCTGAGGGTATGCCCCCAACGAACTCATAGTTGCGGAAAAAGACCTGCCCCGAAAGTTCACTGTTGAGCAAGTCATCGTGGAAATACTGCAGGGTGAGGTTGGTCGTTTCCAGAGAGGCCTCATCGGGGGCCCCAATAACTTGAGTGCCCTCCGGCAATGCAATCGCTCGGGCTTTCTGCACCCCCTCGATGTCATCCACTTCAGGGTCACTAATATAGGAGACATCCTGGGTTTGGCTGAAGTAATTCAAGGTGAAGTTCAACCGCTGTACGGGGCTGAGTTCTCCCCCCAGGCGAAGTAACAGGTTCACCTCGTCCGTCTCAGCGTCAGTGAGGTCGCTGGGAATGCGATCGCCCTCCGCGTCGTAGTACACCCCGCGCGAGTTAAAAGACAGACTGCCCAGAATACTGGCCGTATCCGTCGCTGCCGATACCGAGTAAAGGGCGTTATAGCCAAACCCATCCCCCGCCAGAAAGGCCTGATTGAAGGCGGCACTGCCGCCGATGTCGATGGTATGGCGCAGGGGAGCCGCATCCGGTTGCCGGGTAATGATGTTGACCAGGCCGCCCGTGGCCTGCCCGCCATAAATTGCGTTGGGGCCGCGGACAACTTCAATCCGTTCAATTGCCTGGGGGGCAATGGTGGTCAACGCAGCCGGAATGGAGCCGAGGTTAGCGTTTTGGGGAATGCCATCGATCAATACCGAAATGCCCCGCCCCCGCAGGGTTTGCCCAAAGGTATTAGTGCGTCCGGTGGGGGCACTAAAGCCAGGGACGAGTTGAGACAAAATATCCGCTAGGTTCTGGTTAAGGCGGGTTTGTTGCTCAATTTCTTCCCGAGTAATCACCGTGATGGAACGGGGAATATTTTGTAATTCCTCCTCTGTGCGAGTCGCCGTTACAACGACCTGAATAGCCTCCTGTGGAACTTCGGTCCCCGCTGCCAACCCAGGGACTACGGCCAAAATCAATCCTTGAGGTGAGATGCTGACCTCGGCAGTTGGCGGGGCATCGTCTCCGGTAATAGAAACTCGCACCTGATTCTCCGGCAGACCCGTGACGCTGATCAAGGCAATGCCCGACGTTGAGCTGACTTGAGAAAACTCGCCGCCGTCGGGCAAGGCCAGCATGGCATTAGGGAGATCGATAATCAGGGCGTTACCGAGCGATCGCGTCGTTGGGGCCGACAACTCCCCCGCTGCTGTTTCTAGCACCACCTGCAAACCCGCCTCGGTGGTCTCTACCCGCACGCTGGTAATTTGCACCGTGGCCTGAGCAATCTGAGTCATCCACTCGTCTACGGTGGTAGCGGCAGTTTCTCCGCCGCTGGCAAAAGATGCCTCCGTCGCGCTATCGTTCGCCTGTGCCGTCAGCGGTTGAGCCAGGGCTGCGATCGCCCCCCGCAATCGGGTCGCCAAAAAAAGTGGTGTAGTCACCTACCGAAAAGCCAATGCGCTCGTGGCGCACGCCCCCCGACAGCTGCAACCAGTCAGTGCTCTGCCACTGGAGCTGAGAAAACAGCCCCAGACTGCTGAGGGTATAGGGCGGCACCAGGGGGCGCTGCTCAATCAGGCGGTTGACCCGGCCATTGCTAGCATCAAAGGCATCGGGGTCAAAGAGGTTAAAGGTGTTGGCTGTAGTTTCGTGGTTATAGTCAGCGCCCCACAGCAGTGTTAAAGAGTCGGCCAGGGGAGTGTTTAAGCCCAGGCGGCCACCCCAATTTTGAGACTCTAGCTCCCCTTGAAAAATGCCGAAGGGTCGAGGTCTGCGATCGCGGGGGGCGCTGCGGGTCGAGTTGTCACGGTAGTACAGCTGGCTATCGAGGCTGCCGTTCAAAATGTCATCGTGGCGATAGCTGAGGTTTAGGATCAAGTTGCGATCGGCCTGGGGGCCGCCCCAGGGTAAGCGCAAGAAAACCATCGAGAAATTGTGCTATGTTGCGAGACCTGCGGCAAGGACGGTGAGCATATAGTTAGGACTCATTGAGGCCCGCTTCGCCTTTTGTTTAAGACTTCGTTTCTTTGAGGTTTCTTGATTGAGCACACTGATGGCTAAACGGCGCAGGAGAGCCATGTTCTCGCCCCCGTGGCCCCGTCTAATGCGAGACTTATCCTCACCCCAGGTGACATCGAGCACCCAGTGGAGTTGATTCTC
>QBMN01000146.1 GCA_003241845.1 Shackletoniella antarctica
GGGGGAATGGGGTGGGGCGGTAGCGGCATTCGCGGCCTGAAATCATGGCTGGGCCAAAGGTTTAGCGCTTGGGCCACAATCCACCGCTCACGGCACTGGGCATCCTGGAGCTGAGCCAGAACCATGGTGGGCAGTGCCCACTCTAGGGGAGGTCAGACACCAAAGGCAGATTTGAGCTGGGCGACCCAGGTTTTAATGCGATCGCCCGTCAGTTCCGGCTGGTTGTCTTCATCCAGGGCCAGCCCCACAAACTTGCCGTTTTGCACCGCCTTAGAGTCATCAAACTTGTAGCCATCGGTGGGCCACTGGCCCACGGTGGTGGCCCCTAGACTGGTGATTTTCTCGGCCAAAATGCCCATGGCGTCTTGAAAGTTGTCGGCATAGCCCACCTGGTCGCCCGCGCCAAAGTAGGCCACCTGCTTGCCGCTAAAGTCAATCTCATCCAGCTCGTCAAAGAAGCCTTCCCAGTCCGATTGCAGCTCGCCAATATTCCACGTCGGGCAGCCGATGATCAGGCAGGGATAGTCAGCAAAGTCTTCGGGGCTAGCATCGGCAATATCGTGAATGGTCACCACGCCATCGCCGCCAAACTCAATCCGAATTGCCTCCGCGAGGGTTTCGGTATTGCCGGTTTGGGTGCCAAAAAACAGACCAATCTGAGTCATTGGAAATCTTGTCCTGAATTGAGTTGAACGGAAAATTAGGAAAGGGGAGCAGGATGTTGGAGCCCTATGTGCCCCCCCAAGAGAGGAGAAGTTAACCCAGCGTTAGGACTCGACGGCGCTCAGGGCCTTTTCTACCCGGCGAAAGTCAAACCCAATGGCGCGCAGGGCATGCCACAGATGGCCCTGCAAGAAGAAGAACGCCAGAATAAAGTGGGCATTGGCTAACCAGCAACGCGAAGTGTGGGCATTGAGCGGCAGCACCACGGTGTCAGCAAAGTAGGGCATAACGCTGAGCTTGACCTCCAGAGGCGGGCCGTAGAACTCCACCGGGTAAGCCAGGGTGTTGACAGCGCAGAAGTAGGCCGCCACAAACCCGGCCAGGGCAATGCCCCCCAGGGAGTAAGACAAAATCGCCTCACCCGAAAACAGCAGGACATTCTTGGCCCACTTCAGCGGCGGCACCAGAATGTGCCAGACGCCCCCGGCGATCAGCAGCACACCGACAAATACGTGGCCACCCACCAGATCTTCAAGGTTGTTGACGCTGGCAAAGTGGGTTTGGTAGCCGTAGATCACCAGCGGGTCGAGGGTGGGCTGCACCAGGCGCACAGTCTGGGTGGTGGCGTCGTACAAACCGCCCCAGGTGGTGGCTTTGGCCACCAGCAGCAGCGCCCCAGCCCCCAAAAACAGCAGATGGTGGCCCAAAATTAACCCCAGCTGGGCCGGGTCATTCCACTCAAAGTGAAATTTGCGGGCCTGGCCAGGGGCATCTTTTAGATTTGCGGGGGCTTTGAAGGTGTGAAACAGCGCCCCAGCCCCCAGCACCGCCGAGGAAATCAGATGCACCGCCCCCACCACAAAAAATGGGTAGGTATCAACCACCTGGCCGCCGTCGCCAACCCCCAGGCCCAGGGTGGCCAGGTGGGGCAGCAAAATTAGCCCCTGTTCGCCCATGGGAATAGTTGGGTCAAACCAGGACAGCTCAAACAGGGTGAAAGCCCCGGCCCAAAGCGTAACCAATGCCGCCTGGCCGACATGGGCTGAGATAAAAAATCCCGACAGGTTGGCAAAGCGGGCATTACCGGCCCACCAGTCATAGGTGACTTCAGAATTGCCGTAGGTTTGCATGGTCAATGAATCCTTACAAAGGTCAGTATCAACACAGCAGTTATTGAGAAACAAACTCAATAAGGTGATTTGACCATAGATCGGAATCATTCTCAATAGAAAAAGATTAAGTTTTGTCTCACACACCCCTGTGAAGCTACTGTGGCAGCGCGGGTGGCTGCCCTTGCCTCTCTATGTTTCCGGCTGATTAGGCTGAATTTTAAGCTTTGTCGAGCTTAGGATTTTGCCTGGGCGTTATCTCTCTCGGTTCAGAGGTGGGCAGCTTGTCGGGGGCTTTATGCCAATGAGGCGCAGGCGATCGCCGCCGCAAATCGGTGAAAATTTCGCGATGATTGCCGTTACTGATGACTCCTAATTTCAATAGCCCGGCGCGGTATACCTCCAGAAAGCCCCCTGTGCTGGGTCAAAGACAAGCCCGCTGCCACCTTTGCAAAATTTCTTTCAGCTCCAGCGATCGCCTAATCCGCTGGGTCACCGCCGCCATAATCCGCCGAGACTCGCTCTGGTGGCTGCTTTGGGATGACCAATGCTCGGCGGTCAGGCGATCGCTACCGCCCCTGAGTCAAAGCGTGGGGTGCTGGCAACCGGCGTAGCGCTGGGTTTGCCAATCAGATAGCCCTGGGCAAAGGTGGCCCCCCGCTGCTGCAACCAGTTCAATTCTTCAATGCACTCAATGCCCTCGGCCACGGTCTGAATGTCGAGTTTCTGGGCAATCTCCAGCAGCTTTTCGGTGATCGAAGCTTTGTACAGATCCTGATGGACGTTGCGAATCAGCTCCATATCGAGCTTGATGAAGTCAGGCCGCAGCTGGTGCAGCAAGTTTAGCCCCGAGTAGCCCGAGCCCAAATCATCTAGGGCCACGGCAAACCCCGCCTCTCGGTAATACTTCAGCACCGTTTTGAGATGCTCTAGATCCTGCGGGTTGTCTGACTCGACAACCTCAAACACCACCTGCTCATGGCGAATACCCACTTGGTCGATGGCGGCCACAGTGCTGCGCAGGCAAGACACCGGGTCATAGAGCGCCGTGGGGGTAAAGTTGATGAAAATGCGCTGGGTTATGTGGTGCTGGCTGGCCTGGGCGATCGCGCTCAGCCGAGCCGCCCGATCCACCTGGGGCAGCAGCCCAGCCTCAGCCGCCTGGGCAAAGATCGACCCCGGCATCACCAGATTGCCCTGGTCATCCAATCCCCGCAAGAGAGATTCGTAGCCATAAATCTGAGACGTATCTTGAATTGAGACAATGGGTTGAAAATGGCTCGTAAAGCGGCTCTGACCCAGCATATCCACCAGCCAGTCTGACTGGCTAAAGGCGATAAAACGCTGCAGCGAGGCCATATCGCTAAAGTCTTCTATCTGAGGCTGAACGGCACCCCTGACAAACAACACCTGAGTTTCTTTGAGTTCCCTGGGCGCGACCAGGTTGGCTAAGTGTCGGGCAATCTCCTGGGCCTGCCCAAACCGACAGTCAACGCCTAGCCCAGGGCGCTCTTGCATCAGCTCAAACCCAAAGCGTTCTTTTTTTAAAAAGGGCGTGACCTTAGCCAGCGTGTGGGGCACCGGAAACCAAAGAAACAGCCTCCCCACCTCCCCAGCCTGACAGCGCTTAACATTTTCACAGGCACAGGTCTTGGCAGCAGAACATTCCATAGCTCAGAGTCAGAAGCAATTTACTACTAAGTGACCTGAGTTTTCCCAATCTGCTAGGGCTGAGCGCAATTTAAATCGAGTCTCGGCTAAATGGCCGACTTTAGTGGAAAGATGAAGCCGCTTTCACTGAGAGAAGTCATACTCGCGCAGGTCGAGGCGGCAGCCCTCCTCCATGTTGAGGGCGCGCTTGATCGGGTTGATGTCTCTAAAGCCGTCGTCCCCTCGCTGCCTCAGGCTGGTTTCAAACCGCTCGGCAAACCGGGCTACGCAGGGGTTGCGGCTGGTGCCCAAGCGCTCCAGGCTAGCCAAGGCAGTATCTATGTCCCAGACTTCTACGGCGTTGTGAAGCTGTTCCCATGACCGATTTTCTTGGCTGGTGGTGGCCGTCTGAAACTGGTGGCGATCCAGAATGCGATAGGCCAACCAAAAGCTGGCGCTCAAAATAGCCGCCATGCCGATGGAAATGAGGCACCCAGCCAGGGGGTTGCGGCGGGCAAGTCGCCCCTGGGGCGGCGGCAGCGGGGCGGCAGCCATGCCCCCATAAAATTCGACAAAGGAGGCATTTTGATCGAGAAACCAAACTTCGATGCCCTTGGGCTTAATTTGCTCGGCAATGTCAACGGCGGCCTCCCAGTCGGTTTCGGGGGTCAGCCCGGCGATCACCATGCGCTGGTCTGGAAAATGCGCCTGTTTGGTCTGGATAATATCTACCGCAGCCCATAGATCGGCGGGCGTCAGGCTAGATGGGCAAAAAATGGCGTACAGCGGAGTCAGCAGATCTACAACCCCCTCGTCGGGGCAGGGCACCTGGCGGTGAACGCTGTGGCCATAGTCTTCGAGCCAGCGCCCTAGCGCGGTTCGCAGATCTTCAGAACTGGCAAACTCGATGGCAACGGTCACGGCGGGGCAGGTAGTAGGATGGGTTTTATGTACTAGTCTAGCGCGGCACCTGGGTTTAGATGATGAGGTCTAAACCCAGGTGTCGGTGAGGTCAGACTCGACCCCGCCAGATTTGTTTGAAATGATAGAGCGAATTGCCTAAAGAGGCTCAGTCATCTGGCGGGCATCTGGCGAGCGGGCATAACAATTTGCGGAACCTGGGCCTAAGGCGATAAGATAAGATTAAGTAATGTAAATGATCTCTCAGGAAAAACTATTGGACACAATTTCTGACTAAAACCTTAGCTGGCCTATATTGAGTCAAGAGGTCTTGACAAGATGCTTTGAGTTGACCGGTAGGTCTTCCGATAGAGATACCTCAAACCCCACCTACGGCCTACGGTTCTCCCCACTGCGAGGTATGCCCATACCTACGTAAAGTATTAATAAGTAACGCTGTAACCTTATACCTGGCAGCTTTAGCCCCGATGGCTTTTAACCATCACCTCCCCTACACCTAGCCCAGCCTTCGGGTAGTCCAACCTTCGGGCAAATAATTGTCCAAGCCAATTTCGGTCTTTCTCACGCTCCTCAAGCCACTGGTACTGACTAAACCCCATGTTTGAACACTTCACCAACACCGCCATTGCCGTCATCATGAAAGCCCAGGAAGAGGCTCGTCGGCTGCGCCACAACTTTGTGGGCACCGAGCAGCTGCTGCTGGGGCTGATCAAAGAAGAAGCTACTCTGTCGGCCAAGGTGCTGGGAGAGTTTGGCGCCAACATCAATGACGCCCGCGCCGAAGTCGAGGCCATTATTGGCCGGGGCAGCGGCAGCGTCCCCCCCGAAATTCCGTTTACGCCCAAGGTTAAGCAGGTATTTGAGCTGGCCTTTCAAGAAGCTCGCAAGATGGACTCGCCCTATATTGAGCCAGAGCACCTGCTGCTGAGCCTTTGCCAAAACACCGAGAGCGTGGCCTACCGGGTGATGGTCAATCTGGGGGTAGACCCAGCCAAGGTGCGCACTCGCATCATTCAAGAAATTGGTGAGGCGGCGGCGCTGCCCGCCGGTCGTCGAGAGAGCGATCGCGATAGCTCTCGCAAGAAGGGCAAAATCTTAGCCGAGTTTGGCAACGATCTCACTGCCCGGGCTGCCGCTGGTAAAATCGACCCGGTGGTGGGTCGCGCCAAAGAAATTGAGCGGGTGGTGCAGATTCTCGGTCGCCGCACGAAAAACAACCCCATTCTCGTCGGTGAGCCAGGGGTGGGCAAGACGGCGATCGCCGAGGGGCTGGCCCAGCGCATCGTCAACCAAGACGTGCCCGAGGCGCTGATCACCAAGCGCGTAATCAGCCTAGACATGGGTTCGCTGGTGTCGGGCACCCGGTTTCGGGGCGACTTTGAAGAACGCCTCACCCAGCTCGTTCAAGAGGTGCGCGAAGACCCCGACGTGGTGCTGGTGATCGACGAAATCCATACCCTGGTTGGGGCTGGCTCCCTCGAAGGGGGGCTAGATGCCGCCAACATGCTCAAGCCCGCCCTGGCCCGGGGCGAAATGCAGTGCATTGGGGCCACCACCATCGACGAATTTCGCAAATACATTGAGCGCGATGCTGCCCTAGAGCGCCGCTTTCAGCCGGTGATGGTGAAGCCGCCCTCGGTCCCTGAGACCATCGAAATTTTGCAGGGGGTGCGCAGCCGCTACGAGCAATTCCACCAGGTGAGCTTTAGCGATCAGGCCCTGGAGGCCGCTGCTAAGCTGTCGGATCGCTACATCAGCGATCGCCACCTGCCCGACAAAGCCATCGACCTGATCGACGAGGCTGGCTCCCAGGTAAAGCTGCGCTACATGCCCAAATACCCCTCTAAAGAACTCAAGCTACAGCTGCGAGGGGTCAACAAAGAGCTGGATGAGGCCATCGAACTGCAAGAGTTTCCTAAGGCCAAGACCCTGCGGGAGCGGCGGCAAGACCTGATCCAGCAGCTTCAGGCCGATATTCCTGAGTACGGCGAAGCGGAGGCAGGCAATCTGCCGCCCCAGCCGGTGGTGGACGAAGAGAACATCGCCGACATTGTTGCCGCCTGGACGGGCATCCCGGTCAACCGGATGACCGAAACTGAGTCCGTGCGCCTGCTGCACCTCGAAGACGTGCTCCACGAGCGGGTGATTGGCCAAAACGAGGCCGTGGTAGCGGCGGCCAAGGCTATTCGTCGAGCGCGATCGGGGTTAGCCAGCGCCGATCGCCCCATTGCCAGCCTGGTGTTCTCTGGCCCCACCGGGGTCGGCAAGACCGAGCTGTCTAAGGCTCTGGCCATGGCCCTGTTTGGCTCTGAAGAGGCGATGATTCGCCTTGACATGTCGGAGTTTATGGAAAGCCACACGGTGTCGAAGCTGATCGGCTCGCCGCCGGGCTTCGTGGGCTACGACGAGGGCGGTCAGCTGACCGAGGCAGTGCGCCGCAAGCCCTACAGCGTCATTTTGATGGATGAAATCGAGAAGGCCCACCCCGATGTCTTTAATCTGCTCTTGCAGGTGCTCGACGAAGGCAAGCTGACCGACGCTAAGGGCCGGGCGGTGAGCTTTAAGAACACGCTGATCATCATGACCTCGAACATTGGTTCCAAGGTAATTGAGAAAGGCGGGGCTGGCTTGGGCTTTGATTTTGCTACCACCGATGCGGCCACAGCCCAGTACAACAACATTCGCAACCTGGTGAATGAAGAGATGAAGCAGTACTTCCGCCCCGAGCTGCTCAACCGGATCGATGAAATTATCGTCTTCCGTCAGCTCACCCGCGAAGAAGTCAACCAGATCGCCGACCTGATGCTAGAGCAGGTGAACAAGCGCCTGGCGGATCGTCAGATGGTGGTTACCCTCTCTGATGCCTTCCGCACAAAGCTGGCCAGCGAGGGCTACGACCAGCGCTACGGGGCGCGCCCCATGCGGCGAGCGATCGCCCGCCTGGTCGAAGACAACCTAGCCGAGGCGATTTTGGCCGGCACCCTGGAGGAAGGCGATCGCGCTCGCCTCGACATTGACGAAGACGGCAACCCCATCATCACCCCGGAACGTCAGCCAGCTCTGGTAGGATAACCCTGGACGTTGCCGCTAGCCCGCAAACACCATGGTGAATCTGCCCCCCGACCAGCCCAGCCCGACGACTCAGCCCGAGTCTCGTCGTCGAGATCGCATTCTGGAATTTGACGAACTGCTGGCGGTCGTGCTGGCGTTTCTAGGTATTGGCTCCATCCTGTGGTGGGGCCTTTCCCGCAGCCAGAGCGGGCTGGCCGATTTTGGCCTGTTGCCGCGACGAGATGAGGGTGCGGCAACGATCGCAATTCCAGATCGAGACGCTCCAGCTGAAGCGGTTGAACCCCGTACCTTTGAGCGCGGCGATCGCCCCCAGCGAGATATCCCTGAGCGGGCGACGGGTCTGCCAGGCGTGAGCAGAGAGAGTTCCCGCTCTGACATAGCATCTCCAACGCAGGTCGCCCCGGCACCCGTGGTTCCTGTACCGGTGGCCCCGAGCACGACCGCAGCAACCACCCAACCCGTTGATATTTCAGACGTACCCGAAACCCACTGGGCCTATCCCTTTATCAAGCCCATGTACGACCAGGGATACCTGCCTGACTTCCCCGAAAGCGGCTTTCAGCCCGATCAGCCCCTCACCCGCGCCGAACTGGCCTCTCTGCTGAGTCAGGCCTTTGGCGATGCCCCTAGGGAGGGCACAGCCCTCACCTTTGAAGATGTCCCCGGCACCTACTGGGCGGCTCCGGCGATCGACAGCGCCGTTTCCCAGGGCTTTATGAGTGGCTACCCCGAAGGCGACTTTCGGCCCGACCAGGCTGTACCCCGCTACGAAGTGCTGGTGTCGTTGGCAACGGGCCTGGGCCTGCCCGATTCTCCGGCCCCCGACTCGACCCTAGCGGCTTTTGTCGATGTTAACCCGCTGCCCGAGTGGGCTAGGCCCAAAGTTGCCGCCGCCACCGAAAATTTGATCGTGGTGAACTATCCTAGCCCCGATCAGCTCAAGCCCGCCCAGGCCGCCACCCGCGCCGAAATTGTAGCGATGATTCACCAGGCCCTAGTGGCGCGGGGCGCTCTGCCTGTGGTGCAGTCAGAGTATGCCGTACCCTAGCAGTCGTTGCGGGGCCAGATGCCTCAAACCTGAGAAGACAATCCTTCGCTTAATTGCTAGCTGGAGCTAGTCGAGTGTGCGTTTGCCTAGTGCTTACTCATCCTAAAGCCTACTTGGCTGCCCCGATTCAGAAGGACACACGCGATCAAGCTTACGGTTAGGCTGCGCCAGCGCCCCTAGGATTTTGCCCTTTGGGAATCGGGGGTATGGGATTCGGATTTGGTATCAGCTACAATTTGCCCACGGATTTAACCCACTGTCTTGATGCCACTGCCGTGAAACTCACCGACTGGATCAACCTGGCTTCCCTAGGCGTTGCACTCGTGATCATCTGGCAATTTCGCCAGATTGTTTTGCTCATTTTTGCGGCGGTGGTGATCACCATTGCCCTCAATAGTCTGGTGCGTTTCCTGTCGCGGGTCTACGACTGGCCTCGTCAGCGAGCTGTGCTGGTAACCGCTGCCCTAGTGCTGCTGGGAGCTGTCATTTTTCTGGGCCTGGTGCTGCCGCTGTTTATCAGTCAGTTTCAAGAGCTGCTGCTGCTCACTCCTAAAGGGTTTGACCAGCTGGGCGAATGGTTTGACGCGTTTCAGGTCAGCCCTCCCGACTGGTTTCCTGATCAAGATCTCCGCCTGCTGCCGGCTCTGCCCGATCTGCTGCGCCAGGCTGCTTCCATCGGGTCTACGGTATTTGGCAACTTTTTGACTTTCTTCTCTAGCTCGGTCGCCATTGTGCTGCAGGTGCTGCTGCTGCTGGTGCTCACCTTGATGATGCTGGCCAACCCCTCAGCCTATCGTCAACTGCTGCTGCGCCTGTTTCCGTCCAGCTATCGTCGCCGCGCTGACGAAATTTTGACGAAGTGTGAAAAGACCCTGATGTTTTGGCTAGGCGGCGTAGCCCTAAGCTCAATTTTTGTGGCGACCCTCAGTTTCACCGGACTGGTGCTGCTAGGGGTGCCCTACGCCTTTGCCCACGCCGTGCTAGCCGGATTATTTAACTTCATTCCCAACCTGGGGCCTACATTGAGTGCGGTGTTTCCGGTGTTTGTAGCGCTGCTCCAGTCGCCAGGTACGGCTCTAGCGGTAATTGTGCTCTACGTGCTCATTCAAAACGTTGAAAGCTACTGGTTCTCACCCATGGTGATGCAGAAGCAGGTGTCGCTGCTGCCCGCCGCCACGCTAATTTCCCAAATCTTCTTTGCCACATTTCTTGGCCCCCTAGGGCTGGTGCTGGCGCTGCCTCTGGCAGTCGTCTGCAAAACCTGGATAGAGGAAGCCTGGATCGTGGATGTGCTAGACAAACCGACTCACCACCAGCCCCCGCTGGATGCTGAGCTAGTTTCTCTAAATCCCCAAGGCACCTTGACCCAAGACACCTTGCCCCAAGACCCACTGACCTGAGTGAGGCACAGTGACCCAAGATGGACAAGCCCACACTCTTAAGACTACGGGCGATCGCAAAGTGAATAGAAAGTGCTGCCCAGCCGCCTGGGTTTACCGTGGATACCCGACTGTCCTCAGCTTGCCAGCGCTACATTTATAAAATTTCCGTGAAAATACAGAGACAATGCTGGTCATCCCCCTGCCAACTCCCTAAAGTCTTAAAGGAATGGTGAAGCCGACGGCGTGCTCTCCGGAACAGCAGTGTTGTTCTTGAAGAGGTTAGACTACCTCCGTGCAGCAACAGCTTAATTTGGTCTGTTCTATTTCTGCCCTGCTCTTGCTCAGTCTGCACTGCTCTTGCTCAGGGGGGGGGCAGCACCTGTTTAGTTGGTGGAGCAAGTACGCTTTAGTTTATGGGTGTCTCCAAGTATGGCTGAATGCCAGGATCTGCTCGACGCCAACGGGGTTCCGGTGCATCTCAATACTGAGATTGTGCGGGTAGAGCGCCAGGGCACTTTCGTTACTGAGGTCATTGCCAGACAGGGTGGGCATATCTTTGAACTGACTGGCGATCATTTCATCAACCCAATGCCGAGCTTGACCCTAGTGCATTGGCTTGACCCACCGCCGCCGCCGGAAGTGCTGAAAGCTGCTAGGGGTCTAAGGTACCGTGATTTTCCAATTGTCTCGCTAGTCATTGATCAACCCGATCTATTCCCCGATCACTGGCTCTACATTCACAGCCCTGAGTTTAAGGTGGGCCGCATTCAGAACTTCAAGGACTGGAACCCGGCAAGGGTGACCGATGCTGCCAAAACATGCCTAGGTATGGAGTATTTCTGCGGTGAGGGCGATGATCTTTGGGCGATGACCGACTCAAAGCTGATTGCTCTGGCCTCTCAAGAAATTGTTCGCCTTGACCTAGGCATGCGAACCAGCGACATTGAAGACGGCTATGTTATTCGTCAGTACAAGGCATACCCGAGCCACGATGGCGAATATCGTGGACACTTGGAAGCGCTGCAAGACTCCATCGAAACCTTTGAGAATCTGCAAACCGTGGGTCACAACGGCATGCACAGCTACAATAACTGAGATCACTCAATGCTGACGGCACTGTTGGCAGCCAAAATATTTTGGGCGAAAACCATGGTCTGTGGGACGTCAATATGGAGCGGTCTGGCCACGAAAACTTTACCTATGAAGAATGGACTAAGCTGCTGCGGACTGCGGTTAATCAGCCTAAGAATGCTCAGCCGCTTTCAACTGTTGTCTAAGATGCCCCCTTGGTAATCATGGTGCATGGTGCTGTCGATCCTATGGTTTCTGTCGTTATTCCTGTGTATAACGATAGCGAGCGACTTGGGGTATGTCTGACGGCCTTAGCCCGTCAGACATACCCCAAGTCACGCTATGAGGTCATTGTGATCGACAATGGCTCTGATCGAGCAGATCTCATTCAAGCGGTGGCTGCCCCCTACCCCAATGTGGCTGTGGCCTTTGAGACCACCCCTGGCTCCTACGCAGCCCGCAATCGAGGCCTTGACTTAGCTGCAGGTGATGTGATTGCCTTTACTGATGCCGACTGTATTCCAGCTGACAACTGGCTTCAGCAGGGGATTGAACAGCTACAAGGCTTAGCGCAGGGGGGGCAGGTGGTGGGTAAGGTCGAAGTTTTTTTCGCTAACCCTGAGCGACCTACTCCGGTGGATCTATACGAGAGTATTACGGCGTTTCCCCAGGAGAGGCTGCTTCAAAAGTTACACGGTGGGGCGACGGCGAATATGTTGGCCGGGCGACATGTGTTTGATCGAGTTGGTTTATTCAACGCGCAGCTTAGATCCCATGGCGATCTGGAGTGGGGCCAGCGAGTTTACAGCCAGGGGTTTCAGCAAGTCTATGCGGAGTCAGTGGTGGTGTGGCACCCAACGCGATCATCCTTAAGGGCGCTGATCAGACGAACGCAGCGGTTGGCAGGGGGCAGTTACGCGCTGCACACCCAACAGTCTAAGACGATATGGCAACGCCATATGGTGTTTTTAAGAGCGCTAGCCCAAAACCTGGTGCCGCCGATTTTCTTTGCCCTTAGGGCACTGTTTGATGGCCGCCTTAAGGGCGGTAGGCAAAAACTTCAGGTGTCTTTGGTCATGGTGCTGGTACGTTATGTGAGTGCCTTTGAGATCTTGAGGCTGAAGCTAGGGGGCACACCCTGTCGAGACTAGTATAGGACAGCAATTGTAAATTCAGAATTTGACAGTTTTCCAGCCCCACCGCGAGGCTAGAACAACCGGATGGAGGCGATGCCATGGAAGAGCAACGGCTGAGTTTTGCGCTCATGCTGAGCTACCTGAATCGAGTGCTGGAGGGGGTTGAGGATCCCCGTCAGCC
>QBMN01000147.1 GCA_003241845.1 Shackletoniella antarctica
AATCCTCTTCAGAGGAATGTCACTGAATTAAGGCTGGTGGGCAGTGCCCACCCTACGGCAGATCAAGGCTTCTGGCGATCTGCAAGGGTTAATTTTAGCTTATGTCAGTGCCATTCCTCTTCAGAGGATTTCGGCTTTCAGCCTTGGACTTCTAGTCCTTGGCTCAGCGGCCAGTCCAAGGAATCGACCCCTAAATCTGCCCCACTTTGATAGGGCTGCCCCCGCCCCGTGCAACGTGCACCGCATACCCCTCCCCCTACGACTGACTCTGCATCACCAAAGCCCCCGCCGGAATCGGCGGATCGCTAGCCAACTCGGCGGTGATCAGCATTTGCACCGGGCTGGCTGCACAGGCGGCGGTGGGCAAGGCCCACTGGTTGGTATCTTGAGCCGCGTCGGGGTTGAACTGGCCGCAAAAGACGGGGTCGCTATCGGCCAAGGCCCAGAGACGATAGACCTGATCTGCGGCCAGGGGCGGCAGATCGGTGGTGACGATCAGGGCGGTTTGAGCGGTAGGGCTGACCACCAGGCGGGCGTTGGCCTGGGGTTCGACCTCGGTGCCGCCCAGGGTGTAGAGCTGGTTGCCGGGCTGGCTAAAGCTGGCCACCACGGCTTCGTTTTGCAGCAGGGCCAGGCGCAGGCGCTGGTTTTCTTGCAGGGCGGCGGCTAGGGCGATCGCAGTGGCGACCCAGCCCAGGGCAAGACCCAGCCGCCCCCAGGGCCAGCGACGGCGGCGGATAACTGGCTCTGGAGCGAGTTCTGGGGCGAGTTCTGGAGCGAGTTCTAGAGCCGGGGCTTGGGCGGCGGCCATGATGCGATCGCGCAGCCCTGGCGGCGGTGTCACGGGCGTCAGGGCGGTGGGCAAGCTCTCCCAGGTGGTGGTCAGAGCCTCTAGCTCGCTGGCTACCTCGGGGTATTGCCCTAGCCACTGTTCGACTAGGGTGGTTTCTTCGGTGGTCAGGTCATTGAGCACGTACCCGGCCAGCAGCAATCGCCAGTTTTCAGGAAGGGTGGTTGAGTTCATCGGTGCGCAGCGAGATTGGATAGGTGAGTGGGCGGGCTAGTCGCGGTGGTGCTGAAGCAGGGCGCGTAGGCGAAGCAGGCCCTGGCGACAGCGCGACTTAACGGTGCCGAGGGGAATGCCCGTCTGGGCTGCAATTTCGGCCTGGCTGAGGCCCTGGAAGTAGGCGATCTCTAGCACTTCGCGTTCGGCGGGGGGGATTTGGTCGAGGGCCGTGCGCAGGTGCTGGCTCCGTTCTTGCAGGGTGGCGTGGTCAACGGGGCTAGCCGAAAAACTAGAGGCCTCGCCAATGCGCTTAAACCGCTGGAGAATGGTGGCCCGCCTGCTGCTACTGCGCAGGCGGTCAATGGCGCGGGAGCGGGTGTAGGTGGCCAAAAAACTGCCGATGCTGCCCCGGTCGGGGTTGTACTGTCGCCGCTGCCAAAAGTTGACGAACACCTCCTGGGTGAGGTCTTCGGCTTCGGCGGGGTTGGCCAGCATTTTGAGGGCCAGGGTATAGACCATAGATGAGTAGCGGTCGTAGAGGGTGGCGAGGGCATCGGTTTCGCCGGCCCACAGACGGTTGACCAGGTCGCGATCGCTGACCGGGTGAGGCGTTATGGGGTCGGGGGTCGAAGGTAGGGTCATTGACTGTTCGCTATTTATACGACTCAGGGTGGCCAGGTGGATGGGCGGAGACTGGGCTGTCTGTGGAGCCTAGGTGGGAAATAGGGCGTTCAAAATTTAAGGTTCAAAATTCAAGGCTCAAAGTTTAAGACTCATCCAGCGACCGGGGCCAGTCGTATAGTGCTTGGTTCTTGAAGCAACAAGTCCCGTTTAAGACGTTAGCGCAAAGGATACTGCTATGAATAATGATCTGATGTCTGCCGATCAGTCCCGCTCGGGGGTTTCTCGGCGGCGGGTGATGGTCGGTGGGGCGATCGCCGGATTGGCCGGCACCCTGGGTTTCTCTGCTGTAACTAAGCGCGTGGCCCAAGCCAGCAGCCAAGGCAGCGACGCCGCCAACGATGCAGAAATCCTCAACGGTGCCCTCTTCTATGAGCACCAGGCCATCTGGGCCTACAGCGCCGCCGCCGGTGGCCTCAGCGACACCGACGTGGGCAAAGCCGTATTGGCCATTGCCTTAGCCAACCAGGCCGACCACATGGTACACCGCGACCTGCTCAGCCAGGTAATTACCGACCTGGGCGGCGAACCGGTGATGGCTGAAGAGAGCTATGACCTGTCGGCCTACCTAGAGCGTGGCGACGGCGGCCTAGACTCCGATGTGAATATCGCCAAGCTGGCCCTGGCCCTAGAGACCGACGCGGCGATCGCCTACGCCAGCGAAGTGGCTCGGCTCAAGACTCCAGCGCTGATCACCGCCGGGGCCACCATTGCCTCCGCTGAGGCGGCCCACGCCACCACCATTCGCGCTGCGTTCATTTCTCTGGGGATAGATATCGCCTACGTGCCCGCCCCCTTTGTCAGCGCCGAAACCCGCGACCAGTGGGTGATTGGGGTTTAGATCTACCTCCGGCAAAACACCCTAATGGAATGCAGCCCAGGGTGACATAGGCTTTCCTGAAGTCGTCACACTTGATATAGATCGTCAATTCACTCCTGACTTTAGCCCGAGGCTTGGCCTCGGGCTTTTTTTATAGCGACTCTAGGACTAAGGACAATTCTTGCAACGAAAATACCCAAGGATTTTGCGGCATCCTGAGGACGCAGGCTCTGCGCCCCTACCTGGGGGTGTCTTCTTTCCTGGAGGCCTCCTAAGGTGAGATCGCCGCTACCTCGGCAGATTGAGCGATCGCCTGCCAGTCGCCATCGGGGCTGAGATAGCCCACCTCCACCACGTAGATCCGATCCCACTGGGGAATGGGCAAGTACCAGTCTTGGGCAAAGTCGTCGCGGCAAAGCTGCTCGGCCACGGCCTCGGGCAGGGGCGCAGTGGTGGCGCGACCGGTGACGTCGTAAAGGCGCAGGGTCATGGTAGTACCGCCCTGATCTTTAGCGCGGGCGCGATCGCCGCCGTCGATTTGCCACACCGCATAGAAGCGATCGCCCTCACGATCCACCGACAGTCGGATCCAGCTGGCGGGTTCTGGCTCAGCGGCGGCGGCTGGCTCAGCGCTGGCGGGCGCCACTCCAAAACTATCGCGGGAGCCAGGCGGAATGCTGGCCAACGCGGCCACTACCTCCGGCGGCAGCCCCGCTAAATCCGTTACCGCATTCTCGGCGGCTAGCGCTGGGTCGGTGGTCGGCTCTGGCGGCGGCGGCACATAGTCACCCGGCTCTAGGGGTACCGGCGGCGGCACCGGCACCGGGGCCGGGCGCAGGGGCGGCATGACATCGACTGGGGCCGTCGCCCCGTCGGTTTCGTCGGGCAGGTCTCCATCTAAGTCGACGGCAGCCCCCAGGTAAATCTGGCTGATCAGTTCGTCTTCTAACGGGCTGGGCAATGGCCCTAGGGCGATCGCATCTGGGGGCAATGGCCCGGCGGTAATCGCATTCGACGATATCGGCTCTGGGGCAATCGGCTCTGAGGTAATTGGTTCCGGGGCAATCGCTCCGGTACTGGCATCGGCACGGGTACCGACACTGGCACCAAAGAACTCGGTCTCGGGCGGCAATGGCCCGGCGGTGATGGGCCATGCCCCGGTGGCGCTGCCGCTGCTGGCGTCTTCGGCGTGGTCGGGCAGGCGAGCGGCCTCTGCGGCCAAGGCCGGAGGAATGTCGGAGCTGCTGGGGGAGTTGCCCATAATTTCCACGTCGGCGGAGGGCAGGCCTAGCACCATCTGCTGTAGCTCCAGCGGCACATCGGGATCGTAGGCGATCGCTGGCCCATACTCTGGCCCATACTCTGGTTCTAAGGGGCCAACCCCCACCCCCGGCAGACCCGGCTCCTGCGAGACCCCGTCCCCTGGCTCGGGCATGGCTCCGGTGCCCAGGGCGGCGGCCCGAGCCAGACAGGCCTGGGCTTCGGTTTGGCGGCCCATTTGCGCCAGCGCCTGCCCCTTGCCCACCCAGGCGTCAGCGGCGGTCTGGTCTAGCTCTAGGGCGGTGTCAAAGCAAAAGATGGCCTCTTCGTAGCGGCCCGTGGCACTCAACAGCCGGCCCTTGCCCACCCAGGCTTCGATCACACTGGAGTCTAGCTCTAGAGAGGTGTTAAAGCTCTCCATGGCGTCGTCGGCCTCGCCTAAAAGAGCCTGGGCCGTACCCCGCTGGGCCTGGGCCTGGGCTGCGATCGCATTGATGCCCTGGGCTGGCACTCCGGTGACCCCGGCCTTGCTGCGCTCGACTTCAGTGGCTTCCACCGCTCGGTCGAAGTAGATTAGTGCCGGATCGTAACGCCCCTCTCGCATCAGCTGTCGGCCTTCGGCCAGGTCAATGCGGGCCTGCTCTAGCTTGCTGGGGGCAGCCACCGCCGAGTACGAGCCATCCCCTGGCACCAGCTCGGCCTCGGGCGGGAGCATGCCAACCTCAACCCCCGCCTCGGGGATCGCCGGGCCAGCGGTAATGGGGGCGTTGCCCACCTCAGAGAAGTCAATACCCAGCCCTGGGCCGGGGGCAGTATCAGCCTCTAGAATTTCGTCGGCGTCGCGGTCGGCGTCGAGATCATCGTCGCGGCCTTCGTCGCGTTTGCTGCCAAACAGCGAGCCGACAATGCCCGCCAGCAGCAGCACCGCCGGAACCGCCGCCAGCATCCACCAGGTGCTGGGGGGCAGGTTTCGAATACGCTGCCAGAGACTGTCTAAGCCCGTGGCCGGATCAGCATCGGCTGGTGCTTCAGCATCAGGATCAGCCGCCGCACTGCCATTAGCCACCAGATCGCCCTGGCTGTCGCGCAGCTCGACCTCGCGATCGCTCCCCCCCACCACCAGCTGCCCCTCGGGGGTGTAGCCCAGGGAGGCCGCTGGGGCATCGAGTTCAATGGCCTCCGACAGGCGGGCGGTGCCATCGGGGTTCCACAGCTGTAGGGTGCCGTCGGCCCCAGCGGTGGCCAGGGTGCTGCCGTCGGGGGTGTAGGCCACGGCGCTGACGGCGCTGTCGTGGGCCTGAATGGTTTCGCCTCGGGGTTGCAGGGTCGAGCGATCCCAGTTGCGCAGGGTGCCGTCGGCTCCGGTCGTCGTCAGCACCTGGCCGTCGGGGCTGCTGGTAATGGTAGTCACCCCGCCCTGGTGGGCACTGGCGCTCTGCCCGGCGGGGGTGCCGTCGGCATTCCAAAAGCCCAGGTCGCCGCTGCTGCTGCCGCTGATCAAAGCCTGCCCCCCGGCGGGGTAGTGAAGGGCCTGTACGGGGCTACTGGCAATGGGTGCTCCCAGGGCGCTGCCGTCGGCCAGCGACCAGCGCTCAATGGTGCCGTCGGCGCTGCCGCTGGCGAGGGTTTGGCCGTCGGGGCTAAGGGCCAGGGCCAAAATCGGGCCACCCTGCCCGGCCATGGGTTCTCCCAGGGGCGCGCCGCTGCGATCCCAGCGGCGCAGGGTGCCGTCGGCCCCGCTAGAGACCACGGTTTGGCCGTCGGGGCTAACCACAACCGCCGACACCACTCCTCGGTGGGCAGCGGCCACCGAGGTGCCCGCCGGGTTGCCCTGGGCATCGAGCCATTGCAGCTGGCCGTCTTGGCCGCCGCGCACCATGAAGCTGCCGTCGGGGGCCAGGGCCACCCCACCGGGTAGCTTGCTGGCCCCCACGGTGACGTTGTCGCTGGCGGTTTGCTGGGCTGCTGCTATGGCCGTCTGCCCGGCTGCGCTGGTGGCAAAGCCGAGAAAAGCCTCAACGGGCAGGCTCGGCTCGCCTCGATAGATGTAGTTGCGGGGCTGGGAGTAGGGGTAGCGGTCGTCGTCGGGCAGGGTATTGTGCATGCTGACCGGGCGCACGGCATCTTGGTCGAGCACCTCGGAGGCGATCGCATAGCTGATGCCGTCATTGCCCAGCTCGCGCACCACCGCTGCGGTGTCGTCTTCGGCCACCGCCACGGCGGTTTCTCCGGTCTCAAAGGGCTGCCCGCTAAAGATTTCGTAATCGGCCAGAGCCAGCCGAGTCGAGCTGTCGGTGGGGCGATCGACAAAGCGCACGGGCACGTTGGGGCCGCCCACCTGCGACCAGCTGGTGATCTCGCCGCGAAATATGGCGGCAAAACTCTCAAAGGTCAAATCCCCCTGAAAAGGGTTGTCGCGGCCCACAATGATGGCAATTTTTTCCCGCGCTACCGGAATCGAAGTCAGGCTGGGGTCTTGCTCGGCCTCGCTGAGCGATCGCCCCAGGGCCGCCAGGTCAATGGCCCCACCCTGTAATGCATCCAACGCCTGCTCATCCCCGTTGGTCGTGGCTCCCACATCGGTATCGGGGTAGCGCTGCTCAAACCCTGACCCCAGACTCTGGTTAAGGCCCGCCATAGACGACGACCCATCAATGGTGAGGGTGGTGCCGGGGGCAACGCTGTCTTGCAGGATAAAGGTGGGGGTGGGTTCCGCCGAGATCTGAGCCAGCAGCCCAGATCTCAGGGCATCAATCGGTAGCGCGGCCAGGGTGCTGAGGAGGGCCAGCAGGGCCAGGGGCGGCTTACGAAACTGATTCATGGCGGTACTCAGCGGGTCAGTAGAAGTTCTGCTAAAGGATACACGCTGGGGCGAGGGGTGGAGCGATTTTTTGGCAGAGACCACTGTCTAATCGTGGCGTTCTAATCGCAGCGTTGCGGACTGTTGCGGGGGCAAGGTTTTGCAGACTGCGGCAGCTAAAGTGTGAACACTGCTGGAGAAATTGCCGTGGGCGTTTTGGGTTTGATGGTGGTGGGTCTGGGGGCCTTTGGCCTAGGGGTTTGGCTGACGCTGCGATCGCAGCGCCCCCGCCCATTGACCCCACAGTTACATCCCCAAAAACCACGGCACCAAAACCCTGCGGCCCCTCGCCCGCCAGATGCGGGGCAAAACGCCGCAGACCTAGACCTCGACGGTCGGGTGCGCGACCTGGTGAGCCAGGGCAGATTGATCGACGCCATCAAAGACGTGAGAGAAGCCACAGGCTGGAGCCTGCGCGACGCCAAAGCCTACGTGGAAGAGCGGCTGCCCTAACCTCAGCAGGCGTGGGATAGATACCTGGGCAAATAATCTCTGTTTGTTTACCCTCGGTTTCTCTGGGCGCATGCTGTGCGCCCCTACGGTTTGGCCTTTTGGGCATCGGGGTTATGTGAGTAGGATTGGGTACCACTGCCTGCTTTGGCAAATCGCGATAAGCTGATAACGGCTCATTTTTGCTTACCAGCAGGCTACCTATGGTACTTCGCAGCATCGTCACGGCCCTTTTAATCGTCGGCATTTGGCTGGTCAGCGGCGTTGGGCTAACCGCCCAGGCCCTCACCCCCATTGAGCTGAGCGATGTGACCTATAGCCCCTGCCCCCCTGAGTACGCCGAAGGCATGGTGGCCTCTGGCTCAATTCGAGAGGCCAACTGCTTTTTGATCACAGGCAAAGCCATTAACCGCTCCGGCAAACTCGTGGTCGATGCCGATATTTTTGGCCGCATCTTTGACGCCAACGACAACCCGGTGATGCAAAACCGAGGGCGGCTGGGCGGCATCGCGGAGGTGCCCCCCGGAGAAAGCGACTTTGAACTGCGGGTTTCGATTTCTGCAAACCAGCCCGAGCCGCTCAAGCTCAAGCAGTTCAAGGCATCGGGTTTCACCAGCACCGTGCGATATACAGGCGAGTAATTCAGCTTGCTGACCGCCCCTGGTCAGCGGGGGAAAGTCATCTTCAGTAGAATTCATCCTCGAACGTCGCCATCCAATCAGCTCTCTGGTAGCTGGCCCAGGTGGCCCTGGGCTTTGGCGGCCCAGGTGGGGTTGCCCGTGGCGATATAGAGGTTTTTAGCGTATTCCAGTACGGTGCGGGCTTCGTCGTAGCGGCCCAGCTGCACAAAGGCCAGCCCGGCGCTGTAGTAGGCATCGGCGTAGCTGCCGTTGATTTGAGTGGCCATGCGAAACGACTCTAGGGCCGTTTCGGTTTGGCCTTGGTTAAAGCGGGCGATGCCCAGGTTGTAGTGCGCCTGGGCGTAGCGCGGGTTGAGGGTGAGGGCCTGGTGCAGCACCGCTTCGGCCTCGGCGTTTTGCTCGGTTTGCAGGTAGATAATGCCCCGCTGCAAAAACGACTCGGGGGCGTTGGGGCTGTACTGCCCGGCCCGATCTAGGGCCGCCAGGGCCTCAGGAAAGCGGCCCTGGGATTGGTAGACCAGGCCCAGGTTGTAGTGGGCGTTGCCCAGGGTTGGCTCAATGGCGATCGCCCGCTTGAGATATGCTTCTGCCTGGTCGAGGTTGTTGCCCTCGATCAGCGCCCCGCCCAGGTTGGCGTAGGCCAGGGCAAACTGGGGGTCAGCGCGAATGGCCGCCCAAAAGGCCGACGCGGCATCTTGCAGCTGGCCCTTTTGGCGCAGGGCGAGGCCGATGTTGTAGTGGGCGGCGGCCAGGCCGGGGTCGAGGCTGGCGGCCTGCTGAAACTGGGCCAGGGCGCTGTCAAGTTGCCCCTGCTGAATCAGGGCAAGCCCCTGGTTGAGGGCGGCCTCTGCTGCCGCCCCGTTAGCCGCCGCCGTTTCCTGGGCGTAGCCGACCGGGGCCAGCAGCGTGGGGGCCAGCAGGGGGAGGGCGATCGCCGCGATCGCTACCCCCCACTGCACCGCCTGCAAGCGTAATCTGGTGCCTGTCATACCTGGCTGCCTTGGCCCTTGGCCCGATAGAACGCCCTTAACAATATAGACAAGCCCTAATTTTTTCAACTCAGACACCACCGGCTTGGGGGCAGATTCTATAGGCATCGGCAAATCGCTGTAGAAATGCTGGCGAAATGTCAGCCTGTTGAGATGAAAAATTGCCAAACTTTCCAGACTGGCCCTTCATGTCCATGAAGAAACTGTCAGTTTGAGGCGGTTTGAGGCGACGAATGGCCATCGTTGCCCCACTACATGCCCCAGTACCCCCTCAAAAAGACAAGCAGACAGTTAGAAAACTGTCTTTCTCGTACGGATATTTCTACCGCTGGGTTGAGGTTCTCTTTATCGCAGGTTCACCAGAACTCAAGTTCCCCCGAACCCAAGTTCATCAGAACGCGAATTCCTCCGCTGTGTTTCCGGATGACTCCCAAAACTCTGTTGTGTCTTAAACCAGGAAGCCCCATGGTCACTATGAGTTCATCCACTACTCTCCCTAATTCTCGTTTCGTTGCCCCCTCATCTACCCAGGAGAACGCCAATCTACCCCTGCTCAACGCCGTGCTCGAAGGCTTTGTCGACGGCATTTTAGTGCTGGCTGAAGACGGCACCTGCGTGCACAGCAACCAGAAGGGTAGGGTCATCTGCCGCGATCTTGGCGACGGCCGTGGGATCAATTTTCTGCCCGTCTGCATTGAGGTGATGGGCCAACATCTGATCGAAAGCCGCGAGGTTTTCCCTGAGACGCTGCTAGAGCTTACCCAGGAGTTTACCTCTCGCTCTGGGCAGCAAATTCGCGCCCGCGTCAAGTGGCTAGACTTGCCATTGACGGCCCAGTCTTACCTGCTGGTTTCCCTGGAGAATAAAACTCGCTCAGCCCAATCTACGGCGCTGATCGAGGCGGTGCAGTATAACCTCACCCCCCGCGAGCGGGCTGTGTGGATGCTAAAGCGGGCCAACCGCACCTACGACGAAATTGCCAAGGAACTCTATATCACCGTCAACACGGTGAAACGCCATATGAAGAGCATCTACGTGAAGCGCAAGGAGGTGACTGAGTTCATCACCAACTAGCCCCGGCCTTAAGTAACCGGATGCCTGGGGCGATCGCCCCAGGCATTCGGTTTCTGGCCCTCCACCACCCAGTAAGCTAAGATCAGCATCCGCTGCGTGGGTCTAGATTTCTCTGGGGCCACGTCGCTGTCTGTCTCTGCGCTCTCTTTGCCCATGCTGCCCAAGGATGACCTGCTGAAATCGGCGGAAAACCGCGACTGTCTGGCCCGCGTTTTAGACCAGGCCGACCAGGCGATTAAAACCTGGGAGATTGTCGTGACCGACTTTCTCTCGCCCCCAGAGCAGGCGGAGGCCGTAGCCATGCTGGGGCGATTGACCGATGTGCACAGTCTGGCCTGGGGCGGCTATCCCCAGGCTGAGCGGCAGCGGTTGGCGATCGCCCGCACCGACATCCCCCTCGACCCCAGCCAGGTGCCCCTGGCGCTGCTGACGGTGGCGGGCAACTTTATGTTTGACCCCGCCAACCACCGCGACTTTTTGGGGGCGCTGCTGGGCACGGGGCTAAACCGAGATCAAGTCGGCGACATCATTGTGCTGGGTGAGCGGGGTGCCCAGGCGATCGCCGTGCCTGAGCTAGCCGAGTTTCTCACCCAGTCGCTCACCCAGGTGCGCTCTGTACCGGTCAAAACCCAGCCCCTCAAGTGGGATCAGCTGCGGGTGCGCCCGCCCAAGAAAAAAGAACTCACCACCGTCGAGGCCTCTCTACGGCTCGATGCCGTGGCCTCGGCGGGGTTTGGCATGTCGCGCAGCAAAATGGCCGACCTGATCGGCAGCGGCGATGTGCAGGTCAACTGGAAAGCGATCGCCCAGACCAGCTACAGTCTGGCGGCGGGCGATCTGGTCTCGATTCGCGGCAAGGGCAGGCTCGAAATTGGCGAAGTAGCCGTCACCAAGAAAGAACGCTACCGGATCAATTTGATCCGCTACAGCTAGGTCGCGTCCAGCCAAGATCCCAGGCGCAGGCGGGCGATTTTCTCAATTTCGCCCAGGGCCGTGGCCCGTTCAACCGTCGGGGAATTGCTCAGCCGCTGGGCAAAGTTTGCGAGAATAGACGCCTTGGTGTGGCCCGCCACCGCCAGAATAAACGGAAAGCCAAAGGTGTCTTGGTACTGCTGGTTGAGGTGCTGAAATTGCTGGTATTCTGCGGCGCTGAGCTGACTCAGCCCGGCTTTGCTCTGCTCGGCAACGGAAGCCTCAGCCATGGCCACCCGCGTGCCCAGGTCGGGGTGGGCTTTGATCAGAGACAGCTTTTCGCCGTCGGGCATGGCTTGCACAAGGCTGACCATGCGCTGGTGCAGGTCGGCCACGGAGCTGAAAGGCCGCTGGGGCCAAACCTGGGCGGCGATCACCGGCGTAGCTTCAAAGGCGGGGCCGATGGCCGCCACAAACTCGGCCTGGGTCATGGCGCTGAGCTGGTCTAGGGTGTAGGGCATGGGGCAAAAGCACAAAGCAACAAGAGGGCGATGCTGGACAGGCTTGAATTGTGGCATTTTAGGCTGTCTCAACCTGGCTCTCAACCCGGCAGCCTTGATCAATTCAGAGCCGCTGGGCCAGGGCGATCGCCACCGGGCAAAGCAGCAGTGCCGGCAAAAACGAGGCCACCCGCACCTGGGCAATCTCCAGCAGGTTGAGGCCAATGCCCATAATCATTAGCCCACCAGTGCCAGTGATCAGCAACACCTGGGGGCTACTGACCGGGTCTGGAATAATTGCCTCCGACAGGCTGGCCAGCAGCGACAGCCCCCCCTGCACCACAAAGATGCTCAGCGCTGAGAACCCTACCCCGATACCGTAGGTGCCGGTGAGGGCGATCGCCGCCAGCCCGTCCATCGTCGCCTTGAGGGTGAGCAGGGCGTTGTCGCCGGTCAGCCCGTTGTTGAGGCTGCCCACGATCGCCATCGGGCCAATGCAAAACAGCAGACTGGCCGCCACAAATCCCTCGGTAAAGCGGCCTCCGCCCCGCACCCGCGCCTTGAGCCAGTCGCCCAGCACCGCCAGTCGCTTCTCTATCTGCCACCATTCCCCCAGCAGCCCCCCGGCTACCATCACCAGCAGGGCCAAAATGATGCCGTTGATCGGGCCAGCCTCAAGGTTAGCCAGGCCGCTGGCCATCGTCACCCCAATTACCAGGGTCATCAGCCCCACCGCCTGGGTAATAATTTGCTGCATCGACTTCGGTAGACGGCTGCGCAGCAGCAGCCCCAGCGATGTCCCCAGTACAACTGTGGCCACATTGATCCAGGTGCCGCTGGTTTTCGCCCACAGGCTCAGCATAGAAAATTCCTGCCTAACGTCCCAAACAATATCACCC